>NZ_JBQSWC010000002.1:0-226153 GCF_052376775.1 Halomonas sp. AOP43-A1-21
TCTCGAACCCGACGCTACGTGGGAATACTCCCTTGATGGTGGCGATACCTGGGTCGAGGGCGTTGGTGAGAGTTTTGGGCTTCCCGATGGCGACTATGCGGCGGGCGATGTGATCGCTCGCCAGACGGATGCTGCCGGTAATACCAGTGACCTTGGCTCGCTGGGTGCCGTCATTATTGATAGTGATTTGGATGGCGGAGATGGTTTGCTAGATCCATCTCAGGTATTGCTAGGCGCCCTGCTGCCTGGTCTTGAAGGACTCCTAAACTTGGACGAGGGCGTATTAAGCGATTTGGTTATAGATACCGACGCCTTGACTTCGAGTCTTAATGACGCGCTCGGGCCACTACTAGGCTTCGAATTTGACCCTGACGACCCTAATGGTCTTGATGAATTTGATAATTTGTTTGCTGGGGCAACCGATAGTTTAGGTAATGTCCTTGGCCCGTTGATTGGAGAAGCGCTAACCCAAGATGTTTTAGATGCATTAGACCTGCAGGTTGATTTTATAACGGATGGCGTAATTACCCTGTTGCAGGACGGTTTGCTGGGCGGTCTGCTGGTTGGCCTGGGGTTAGGGACAACGCTTGAGAATTTGCTAGGAGAGAGTGGTCAGCTTGATAGCCTCCTAGAGACGATATTGGGCGATGGCAGTCTGATTGGTGGAACGCTAGCCGAACAGGGCTTAATAGGCGGCTTGCTAGCTGAAAATGGCACTATTGGTAACCTGCTTGTTGAAAATGGGCTCGTCGGATTGTTACTTGCTGATGATGGGTTGGTAGGTGGGCTCCTGGCCGACGGAAGCGATCTTAATAATCTTTTAAGCGCATTGTTAAATGATCAAGGGATCTTAGATGGTCTGCTTTCTGGCCTCTTTGGCAGCGAAGGCGGTGTACTCGGCGGCCTGTTAAAGAATGGAGCAATGGAAGGCTTGTTGGATGAAGCGGGATTGCTCACTGCCCTTGTGGGCTCTCAAGGTGTGCTGGGTGGCGTTATTGACGAATTAGAAACCTCCTTAACTGATTTGACTGAGAGCCTTGGTCTAAATCTGGGTCAACTGCTTGACGATGAACTGTTCCCAGACCTTCTAAATGAAGGGGGGGGCGTTGACCAACTTCTAGGCTCGCTAGTAGGGGCTGAAGGAGTTTTAACGCAGCTTCTGGGGACTGAAGGGGCTGGTGGACAGCTTGCAGATAAGTTGCTTGGGGCTGAAGGCCCTCTTGGATCGCTGCTGGAAAGCCTTGTTGGCGAAGGCGGCCTGCTAACCAATCTGATTGGTGATTTGTCACTCAATGACAGCCAAGTTAATGGTCTGTTGGAAGGGTTGCTGGGCGAAGAAGGATTGCTGGCTAATCTCCTGGGAACGGATGGTCCCTTGGGTGGCGTGCTTGAAGATACCGACTTGTTGAATGGTCTATTGGATGAAGAAGGGCTGCTTGCAGGATTGGTAAATAGTTTACTGGGTAACGGCGGCTTACTTGAAGGTTTGATAGGCGAAGAAGGCCTCGTGGGCGAGTCAGGCTTTGTCAATAATCTGCTTGATACCATCTTGGGACCTAATGGATTACTGGCAGGCCTATCCCTTACAGCTGTGGTTGACCTTGAGCTACAAACGGATCTTCTTGCCAACCTGCTTGGGCCAGACGGCCTATTGGCTGGTCTACTAGGAGCCAACAGCCCGCTAGGTAATCTGTTAGGTGAGGAGGAAGCGCTCGGGGCGTTATTGGGGAATGACGGCATCGTCGGTAACCTGCTGGAAACCTTGCTAGGCGAGGAAGGCGTTCTTAGCGGCCTGCTGGAAGGTGACCCCGAGGGCAGTGAGCTATTGAGTACCCTGCTACAGCCGCTGCTGGGCGAACAGGGGCTGCTGGCCGACCTGCTGGGTAACGAGGCGTTGGAAGGTGACTTGCTGAACGACCTGCTCGACGGTTTGCTAGGCCAAGGTGGCCTGCTGTCGGGTCTGATCGGTACCGGTGGGGTGCTGGAAGGCCTGCTGGGTGAAGGTGACGAAGGTCTGCTTGATGGCCTGTTGGGTAACGACGGCGTTGTTGCTAACCTGCTCGATACGGTGGTAAGCGAGAATGGTCTGCTGGGTAACCTGACCGAAGGCGACCTGTTGGGCGGCGAAGGTGGCTTACTGGGTGAGCAGGGTCTAGTGGGCAGTCTGCTGGATACCGTGGCGGGCCCGAACGGCCTGCTGAGTGGCTTACTCACCACCACGCCGGTGGACGGTGAGCAAGTCACCGGTCTACTGGATGGCCTACTGGGTGAAAACGGTCTGGTGGCTGGGCTGCTTGGCGGCCAAGGCTTGGAAGATAGCCAGTTACTCGATGGACTGCTGGGTAACGACGGGTTAGTGAATGGACTGGTTGGTACCCTGGTGGGCGGCGGCCTCTTAGGAGATCTGACCAGTGAAGATCTACTGGGTGGTGCGGATGGCCTGCTTGGTGAAGAAGGCTTAGTGGGTAACCTGCTGGATACGCTGGTAGGACCGACTGGTCTTATAAGCGGATTGCTCATTGATGTATCAGTAGATGCGGAGCTACAAACAAACCTTGTCAATAACTTACTGAGCTCAGATGGAATGCTGGCTGGTTTGCTAGGTGATGGTGGGCCATTGGGTGGCCAGCTTAATGAAGGTGAGTTGCTGGAAGGACTGCTAGGAGAAAGCGGTGTAGTCGCTAATCTGCTAGGTACACTAGTGGGCGGTGAGGGAATACTCAGCGATAGCGAACTGGGCAGCGAAGGTCAGGTCAGTAACCTGCTGGATACGCTGCTTGGTCAGAATGGATTGCTTAGTAGTCTGCCTGGAAGCATCCCCGACAATGAAGGACTACTGACCGGATTGGTCAATGGACTTCTAGGCGAAAGTGGCCTTTTAGCCGGACTGGTAAATAGTGGCGTGGCATTGAGCGACCCGGTGGAAGGAGGTACTGAAGGCCTTCTTGATAGCCTCTTGGGTGAGAATGGACTAGTCACTGAAACGCTTAACACCCTATTAGGAGATGACGGCTTGTTGGGCGGCCTAGTGGACAGTACAGACCAAGAAAACTGGCTCGGCAATGATGGGCTACTTTCCAGCGTACTCTCACCCATCGTAGGGCCGGGTGGACTCTTAACAAGTATATTGGCATCGACCGATGCCACACTGACTCCTGAGCAGGGCGAGGGCTTGCTGGCAGATTTGATAGGAACTGATGGTTTGCTTGAAGGTCTCTTGCAATCTGGTGGAGCGCTGGGGGATATGGATGACCAGATTTTAGTAGATGGACTGACAGGGGATGGCGGCCTAGTCAATGGTATTGTAGGAACTTTACTTGAAGAGGACGGAGTCCTGAATGGTGTTGTAGACGAAAGCACCGTGGGAAATCTGGTCGAAGGGCTGCTGGGTGAAAATGGTTTAATCGGAAGCTTGGGTTTAAGCGGTCTTTTAGGCGGTATTGGTGATCTCATTGGCAGCATTGGTGGAGGGCTTTTTGGTGGATTGTCATTAACCTCTATTGCCTCAGACGATGATCCAGTATCTCTAGCCTCGTTTAGCATTGAAGGCGATGAAAGCTTCAGTATCGCTGGGTTTGATCTGGATAACGTTGCAGATGAGTCTGAGGGTGTAGAGTCAGTATTCGATGCCAACACTATCGGTGACTTGTTGCAGGAGCCGAATGAGGATCTCTTTAGTGATACTGACTTCGATATTCTTATAGAAGAAGTTGCGCTGGAAAACAATGGAGAAACGATCTATGCCATTAATAGCGATAGCGAGGAGACTTTAGTCGAACCTGTCGAGGTAGTTGATAACTTCTCTGACACTAGCGCTTTGGAAGTTAGCCGACTTAATAGTGAGCTTGAACAGAACCAGGTGTTATAAAGAAATCAATCTAGATAGCGCTTGCTACCTCCTAGCGCCGGGCCGAAAGGCCCGGTTTTTTTATGAATATTCTAATCAGTTATTTGTTAGATTTGCCTATTCATAATGTCGCTTATGAAATTCCTGTCGTTAGGCGTATGCTTTTTAGACTGATAAAATCTACAGACTTTCTCTTATTTTGTAGGGTACGCAAAAAACGTTTGATTTGAAAATAAAAACACGGAAGATGAAGATTATAAGCAGTAGGTTTTAACTGCTTTTTTAAAGAAAAATAATGAAAATTATTCCCTCTGCATTCTACTTTGGTTGTATGTATTTAAGTGCGTAATGAATTAATTTATGCTGCAATTATAAGAAGTTTTTACTAAAAAAATTATGTTTTACAGTATATTGGGGAACGCATGAAAAAGAAGAAAATGCTACGTTCATGTATCGCTTCTTTTTTGACAGGGAGTATTGTTTTAGGCGTTCAGTCAACGCATGTTCTTGCCCATGGAATTGTTGGGCTATCGGATGCTCCGATCACTTCTCAGCATCGCCCTGTAATACAAAGCTCTTCGGTCCCCGGCGATAGTGCTCGCTCCGAAAACCTGCCTATTTCTACTAGCCGTGCTAATCCAATAACGGGGTTGTCAGACGATAATAAAAGTGTGGAAGGTCAAACTCGCTATCAGCCATCGGTTGTTCAGGCGACTTCTCAGCCTTCATCGTCATCAGATGGTTTAGTTAACATTGTTCGATCGGGGACTCGCTCGTCAGGCGGTAGTGCTGTCACCCCCTCCCCTCAACCAGTGAATGCCAGCCAGAATGGGTATGGCGGAGCTCCGCAAGAGAGCGAAGCGGCGGGTCTGCGGGCGGCGACGAGAACGGCTATACCCACCAACGTGCGTTTATCCGAACCGCAACAAAACCTAGGCGCTCAGCGATCGGAAAGTAGATTAGCGCAGGATATTCAAACAAGCTCTCGCCGGCCATTAGTGCCAGACGCTGATGTTGGGGAGATAAATGCTCCCGTACGCGAGGCCGCAGTCTCAGACATAGCGCCAGAGCCGATAATGCCTGAGTCAGTGACTTCAGAAACGGCTTTGTCAGCGACAGATAGCCAAAATAACAGGCTAGCTGAAGAGGCTCGACCTATCGCAATAGAGTTTCAGCGTAACCCGCCAGTGCATAGCGCTTTGGAAAGTGCTAATGAGTTGCCTGCTGTGAGTTCGGCGGCTTCTGTCATCGCTGCTTCTTCAACGCCATCATCCGCGACCGATCAAGAGGGAATGAGCATTCTTGAAGCGGTACAGAGAACGATCGCCTGGCATCCGACTATTGGTGAAGCATTAGGTCGTTTATACCAACAGGGCGAGCAGGTAAGCGTGGCGAGGTCTGGCTACTATCCGCAGGTGAGTGCCGGTATTACAACCGAGCGCCGCAGCTCTACAGGGCGGTCTGAAGATGCGGTGACGGTATCTGCCTCACAAATGCTGTATGACTTTGGACGTGTTTCTAGTCAGGTGGATGCCGCCAGCTTTGGTGTTAACCGCGATCAAGCGAGGGTCTGGCTCGCAATGGATCAACTGGCAAGAGACGCCGCTCAGGCGGCCATCGAGGTTCAGCGCTATCAGGCACTGCTGGATATTGCACGTGAGCAAATCGCAGGTTTAACGGATATCCAAAAGCTTGCAGCCAGACGTTCAGAGCTTGGGGCAAGTACGCGCTCCGATGAAATTCAGGCTCAGTCACGTGTAGAGGCGGCTGAAGCGACAGAGCTTCAAATAGAAGCCCAGCTACTGACATGGCAAAATACGGTACGCACGTTAGTCGGTGCTAACGGCCCCGTCACTATTAATCGTAACTTTCCAGAGCCGCTGACCCAGTCATGTGCTTTAGCCTCTGAAGATTTTGATAATGTGCCCGAACTGATGGTGGCAGAAGCCGAGCAGGCGGAGGCTCGCGCTATCATTGCCCAAACTCAGGCCTCATTTTTCCCAACGGTATCGCTTGACGCTGACCTTAATCAGTTCTTGAACCGGGATGTGGCGGAAGATGATACCGAGGTCATCATGCGGGTTAATTTATCCAGCAACTTATATCAGGGAGGCGCTACGAGCGCTCGCCGTCGGGCGGCCGACTATAGCTTGCAAGCCTCTCAGGCAGCTAAAGATGCCGCCTATCTGTCGCTTTCACGCAGCTTACGTGAAGCCAAAGAGCAAACCGCCAGCTTTGGTCTGCGTCTTGTTACATTGGATGCCCGGGCACGTAGTATCCGCGATACCCAGCAATTATATCGCCAGCAATACTTATCGCTTGGGACACGCTCCTTGCTAGACCTGCTGAATGCCGAACAGGAGATTCATCAGTCCCGCTTTGACCAGGAAAACACCCGTTACGATTTATACCGCTTACAAATCGACTGTCTCTACAGTTCTGCCGATATTCGTGACGCGTTTGGTTTAGAAGATTCCATGGTACAAGGAGTTAGCGTTTCGCCATGAGTGATGATAAGGATAGCCAGCATAACAACGAGCTAAATAAACCGGCTTCAAAAGCCTCTGCTTTAGAAGAGGGTAGCGCTCATGATGAAATAGCCACTGAGTTTGAAGCTAGCCATTATTATGCAAGTTGGATTGAGGCCATGTTGATAGTGGCCAAACATTATCGGCTGGAATATTCGGCTGAAAATGTTCGCTTAACGGCCTCATGGCGGCAGGACAAACCGATTGGCGAAGTGCTGAGGAGTATTGCGCGCCAACTTGGTATGACGCTTAAAACCAGCCAGCTTAACGTGAAAGAATTGACGCCTTGGCGTTTGCCACTGGTCGTACAGTTTAGTGATGGCCAAATTGCCGTCGTTGAAACGGTCGATAGTGACGGCAATGTGGGCATTGTATATAGCAGTGACCAAGGAATGAAAAGCTCTTTGAGTCGCGAAGAGCTTGTGCAACATGTAACGGTCGCGGTCATCCTGCGCCCTGCAAAATCCATCCCTGATGCCAGGGTAGATGACTATATCAAGCCCTATGAAAAGAACTGGCTGCGCAAGATCATCTTAAGGGATTTAAAACCTTATGGTCATGTGATGCTGGCCTCGCTCATTGCCAATACGCTGGCGTTAGCAGGCATTATCTTTTCGCGGCAGGTCTATGACCGGGTTATTCCGGCGGAATCGATGCCCACGCTCTACGTGCTATTTAGTGGGGTGCTGCTGGCACTGCTATTCGATTTTATATTGCGTCGATCCCGGGTAAGAATTACAGATCTTCTGGGAAAACGCGCGGATATGCGGGCATCTGATCGTGTTTTTGGTCATGCGCTAAGAATACGTAATACCGCAAGACCCAAGTCGACAGGTACCTTTATTTCACAAATCCGTGAGCTGGAGTACGTGCGCGAGTTGCTTACTTCCACAACGGTTACGGCATTCGCGGATATGCCGTTCTTTATCCTTTTCTGTTTTGTATTCTGGTATATCGCGGGCTCGTTGGTATTAGTACCTATCGGGGCCGTTGTGCTGATGATCATTCCTGGGCTGCTGGTGCAGCGCAAGTTACGCAGCCTGGCGAACGACTCCATGCGTGAGTCCTCATTACGCAGCGCCATGCTCGTAGAAACCGTTCAGGGCATGGAAGATATTAAAACATTGCAGGCGGAGCCACGGTTCCAAAACCAGTGGAATCACTACAATGCGGTCACTGCCGATATGAACCTGCGGCTTCGTTACGTTACCAACTCATTGAGCGTCTGGAGTCAGACGGTGCAGACCGGAGTGTTCGCCACCGTGGTTTTCTTTGGGGCGCCGATGGTGATGGCGGGCGATCTCACTACCGGTTCCTTGGTGGCAGCGTCAATTTTAGCCTCGCGTATGATGGCCCCGATGACGCAGATTACTCAGGTGCTGAGTAAGTGGCAGCAGGCAAAAGTGGCGACCGAGAGTCTTAATCAGATTATGGAGCGCCCCGTCGATAACCCTGAAGATACCAAGCGTGTTCACCGGGCTTCCATTCGGGGAAGTTATCAATTCACTCAGGCAGCATTCAAGTATGCCAGTGAAGATCGGACGCCTTCGCTGCAAGTAAAGAAGCTAAGTATTGCTGCTGGTGAACGTATTGCCATTTTGGGACGAAACGGCGCGGGTAAGTCCACGCTACTTCAGGCTTGCTCCGGGCTCTTAGAGCCACAGGCGGGTGAAGTGCTTTTGGATGGTCTTAGCCTTGTGCATATTGATCCTGCCGATGTGCGCCGTGATGTGGGGTTGCTAAGCCAGAACTCTCGGTTATTTCATGGAACCATCCGTGACAACCTGGCGCTGGGTGCACCGAACGCAACGGATCAGGAGCTGCTGGACGCGCTCGACATCAGCGGTGCCAATGAGTTTATCCGCAAACTTCCCGATGGCCTTGAACACGTCATTCTAGAGGGTGGAACTGGTCTTTCTGGCGGGCAACGTCAATCCCTATTACTGTCACGTCTCATCGTACGTCAGCCGACCGTGGTGCTACTGGATGAGCCAACGGCCTCCCTGGATGAGACGACTGAGAAGCGCTTTCTTCAACAGCTAAATGCTTGGCTTCCAGGCAAAACCTTTATCGTCGCGACCCACCGCATGAGTGTTCTTAATTTGGTTGAGCGTATCGTTGTGGTCGATAACGGCCAGGTTGTGATGGATGGTACGAAAAGCGAGATCCTTGCCAAACTATCGAAAAAACCAGCCCAAGCAGCGCGAACCAATTAGCCGCAGCACTATAGCTGAGGGGTAGGCATGATTAAGACAATCGCAATGACCGGTATGGGGAGTTGTCGTTATGGCCAATAAGACGCTAAGTGGTTCGAAAAGTGCCTCTAACGATCTGCCTTTGCTGGATTATGAGGAAGATAGCCGTCGCTATAACACTGAGATTGATGATGCGGCTATTGTTCGCTCCACGCGGGTGATCTGGTTTTTCTTTCTGGTGATAGCTGTATTTATTGGATGGTCCTATTTTGCTACCGTCGTTGAGGTTTCTACCGGCAGCGGGCGGGTTATTCCAACCTCCCGAGAGCAGGTTGTTCAGTCCTTGGAGGGCGGGATCTTAGCCGAATTGCGTGTAAGAGAAGGCGATATTGTCGAGCCAGGACAGATACTTGCCCAGCTTGACCCGACCCAGACAGAGTCCAACGTTAACGAAAGTGCGGCCCGCTACCGAGCGGCCTTGGCAAGTGTGGCAAGGCTTGAGGCCGAAGTTAATGACACGCCACTAAGTTTCCCCGACACCCTTGAAGATTACCCTGCGTTAACGGCGATGGAGACGTTACTCTATCAGACGCGCCGTAATGGCCTTGAGATGTCGCTGAATGGTGTTAACGACTCATTACGCTTGGTACAGCAAGAGCTAAACCTTACCCAATCACTGCTTGAAATAGGTGCTGCCAGTAATGTAGAAGTATTGCGGTTACGCCGACAAGCGACCGAACTGCAGCTCCAGGCAACGGAAATTCGCTCCGAATATATGATTTTAGCCCGCGAGGAGCTATCCAAGGCCCAGGCCGAGGTGGAGGCGCTTTCATCAGTTATTAGGGGCCGTTCAGACACACTGACGCGGTTAACGCTGCGCTCGCCCGTCAGAGGTATCGTAAAAGATATTGAGGTCACCACCACCGGCGGGGTTATCCCCCCCAATGGACGGATTATGGAAATTGTGCCGCTGGACGATCAGTTGCGTATCGAGGCGCGGATTTCTCCTCGGGATATTGCATTCATTCATCCGGGCCAGCCAGCGAGTGTAAAAATAACCGCTTATGATTACACAACCTATGGCGGGCTTGATGGGGAAGTGGTGCTGATCTCACCTGATACCATTCAGGACGAGGTTCAGCCGGAAGTGTATTACTACCGCGTATTTATTCTTACCGAAAGCGATGCGTTGGTGAATGATGTGGGAACCCGCTTCCCTATCGTTCCAGGCATGATTGCCACGGTCGATATCCGTACCGGCAATAAATCTATTTTTGATTATCTGATTAAGCCGATCAATCATGCACGTGAAGCGCTGAGAGAAAGATAAAAAACCCCTTGCTATAGATAAGGCATATCTATAGTATATGCATCCGTTCGAGGGGGTCGTTAGCTCAGTTGGTAGAGCAGTTGACTTTTAATCAATTGGTCGTAGGTTCGAATCCTACACGACCCACCATTCGAATGAAGAGACCGCCGTTTTAAGCGGCAATGTTGCAAAAAGAATGTTGTAAAAGTTAGGTAAGCAATAATTTGGGTCGTTAGCTCAGTTGGTAGAGCAGTTGACTTTTAATCAATTGGTCGTAGGTTCGAATCCTACACGACCCACCAAATTCAACGCCCCTGGTAGCTTGCTACCAGGGGCGTTTTGCTATGCGTCTATTTTGCCGCTATGCCATCTCTCAGGTTGCTACTGCTAATGCAGCGTAAAGTCCGGCTTAAGAGAGTGTCATTGGTGATCGAAAGTCGTTAAACGATAGGCTATATTTAGAGGCTGCTCTTATTAGCGGTAGAGTCCGTTAGGCTCAGGATTGGTTAACAACAGAAATAGTTAGAGCTAGTAGCGCAGTGGGCCACCGCGAGAGACGCAGCGGCCCGTTGCAATCGCGAGCGGGATGTGTGGATTACACAAACCGCGCCTGGTGTTTAACAGGGGGATTCCCTGTTCGTCACAGTGGTAGACACGATGACTATTATGACTTCTCAAGCTGAGCTAGATGCTCCGCTCCCAAGCCCGTATTGCCCCACTCGTATCCCCGCGGAAGACCAAGCGCGCGTTGCTGAAATAAAGCAGCTATTGCAAGCGCATAATGCGGTGCTTGTCGCGCATTACTATACCGATGATGCTATTCAACAGTTGGCCGAGGAAACGGGCGGCTGTGTGGCAGACTCCCTGGAAATGGCGCGCTTTGGCGCCCGGCATGATGCCACAACGCTGGTCGTTGCTGGCGTACGCTTCATGGGGGAAACAGCCAAAATTCTTTCGCCCGAAAAACGCGTACTCATGCCCACGCTTGAGGCAACTTGCTCGCTGGATATTGGCTGTCCGGTAGATGAGTTCAGCGCCTTTTGCGATGCGAATCCCGATCGAACCGTGGTGGTGTATGCCAACACATCGGCGGCGGTAAAAGCGCGCGCTGACTGGGTAGTGACTTCATCCATTGCGGTTGAGGTTATCGAGCATCTGCAGGCTAAGGGTGAAAAAATTCTTTGGGCGCCTGATAAGCACTTGGGCGGCTATATTCAGAAAAAAACCGGTGCTGACATGCTGATGTGGGACGGTGCCTGCATTGTGCATGAAGAGTTTAAGGCAAAAGGCATTGAAGACTTAAAGCGTCTTTACCCTGATGCAGCTGTGCTGGTCCACCCTGAATCGCCTGACTCGGTCGTTAATATGGCCGATGTTGCCGGGTCGACGTCGCAATTAATTAAGGCTGCGCAAGCGTTGCCCAACAATAAGCTTATTGTGGCCACTGATCGGGGCATTTTTTTCAAGATGCAGCAGGCTGTTCCCGACAAGGTACTGTTCGAGGCGCCTACGGCGGGTAATGGCGCTACGTGCCGAAGCTGCGCGCACTGCCCGTGGATGGCGATGAATGAATTGGACAATCTGGCGGGGGCTTTGCGCCACGGCAGCGGAGAAATCCATGTGGATGCATCGCTGCGTCAGCGTGCGCTTAAGCCATTAGAACGGATGCTCAATTTCAACGCCTGATCAGGCTGACTTAGCATTGCGCTATTCAAAAAAAGCGCCTGACGGCCTACGCAGTCGGGCGCTTTTAGCATGAGGCGTTTACGTAGATGTTGTCTTAGAAATCTTCCAACGCTTGGCGATACTCAATGAACGCTTCGCGGCGCTGCTCAATGCGAGCAAGTGCCTGTTGGTTGCTTTCACGTTCGGCAGCGTCGCGGGCAATCGACAGCTGGCGTATGCCTTGATCAACCCGCCCGGTCAGCTGTAGCTGCTCGGCGCGTGCTAAATGCCCCCAGCTACCATGCCCACTCCGTCCTGCCGCCTCGGCAAGCAGGTTAAACCCTTGTGGGCTATCAGGATGCCGCGCGGTAATATTGTTGAGTAGCTGATAAGCCGCCTCAGGATCACGCTGTAACTGGGCTTCGGCCAGGGTTAATTGAGCAGGGAGATAAGCGGGCATTATCCTCAATAAGCGCTGGCTGCGCGTAATTGCCTCGTCATAGCGTTGGGCTTCAAGCGCAATACTCGCGGCAGAGGCGGGCAGCATGGCGTAGTCGGGTAGTTCGGCAGCCAGTTGGTCAAGCGCTTGCAGGGCGCTGTCAGTTTGCCCGTTTCGTCCCCTGATCAACGCTTCTAGATAGCGTCTTGCGGGCTCCTCAGCGCCTGCCTGGGTAAGGTGCGAGGTTGCCTGGTGTGGCGAGTTGCTGTAAATGCTCAGCAGGGCGCGTGCGCGCATCATGTCGTAAAGCGTGTCGCTGGTATAGGCATTGGCGACGCTCAACTGAGAGGCGCGTGCTTGAGCATCACTTAAACGGCTATCCGACACGGGGTGTGTGAGCAGGAATTCGGGCGGCGTGCCGCCCTGTAGGCGCGCCATTCTTTGCATGGCGGAGAACATGCGTACCATCGCTTCAGGGTCATAGCCGGCATCTGCCATCGCCTGTAAGCCAATATGGTCGGCTTCTTGTTCATAGCGTCGGGAATAGGTGAGCTGGTCTTGGATCAGTGCCGCCTGAGAGCCCATAGCGGCCGCTATACCCGCATCGCCACCACCGCTTGCCGCCACCAGCATACCCGCCAGCATGGCGGCCATGGCGGGTAGCTGTGTTTGCTCAGCCCTGGCGCTTCCTCGGGCATAATGGCGCTGCGATAAGTGGCCTAATTCGTGCGCAATCACCGAAACGAAAGCGCCTTCATCTTCGGCGAAGGCAAAAAGCCCCGAATTGATACCGATCACGCCTCCGGGTACTGCGAACGCATTGAGCGACCGGTTATCGACCATTACCGTTGTGGTCTGTAAGCTGCCTAACTGGCTATAGGGCACAAGGCGTGCCACTAGGCTATCCAGGTAGTCATTGACGATCGGATCTTGCCATTGCGGTGCCTGGGCGCGAAATTGACGCAACCATGCCCGCCCCAGGCGAAACTCTTCACTGCTTGCCGATGATGCGACACCGCCAAGCGTTGGCAAATGATAGTCATTAAGTGCGTAGCTTGGCGGGCTCGACATGCTGATGCTGCAAGCAATAGCAAGCGCGCAAATCCAGCGTGGGTAAGCGTTCCGTAGGTGCGGCATGGCATCCTCGTTCATTATAATAAAGCGCAGCATTTACCACTGTGACATTGAATGGTGCAGTGAAGTGCCGTTAAATCAAATGGTCAATGATCATCGCAAAGTAAACAGTTTATGCAACAATGTCGTGATCATGCAGGCATTTTGAGGAGTTGGTATGTCTGAACCATTAACGCGTTGTCAACCAGACGTAGTGCTTGATGCGTGTGGGCTGCCTTGCCCGTTACCGTTACTCAAAACAAAACAGGCGCTGGCCGGGATGGTTGCCGGACAAGTGTTAGAAGTGCGCGCCACTGATGCAGGCTCCTGGCGCGATATGGTCTCCTTTGCTGACCAGAGTAATCATGCCATGGAAGCGCGAGAGCAGTGCCATGAAACGTACTTTTTCTGGATACGCAAAGCGGGAGATGCCCGCTCATGACCATGCGTACCATTTTTAAAAGTTGGGTTGAGCGCTATTTTTCCGATGAAGAAGCACTCGTTTTATTATTGATATTGGTCGCTGGTTTTGCCGCCATTATTTGGTTTGGGCGCATGCTGGCTCCCTTCTTTACCGCACTGATCGTGGCTTTTCTACTCCAAGGTGTCGTGAGTGCATTAACTCGGCGGGGCGTGCCGCATTTATTGGCCGTTATTACCATCTTCCTTGCTTTTGTGAGCGTCTTGCTGGCGCTGGCGTTTATCTTAATGCCGCTCATTTGGAATCAGCTGGTGGGGCTTGTGCAAGAAACACCGCGCATGTTCGCAAGTGGCCAAGTGTGGCTGGATGAAATGCAGGCACGCTACCCCAACTTGATTACCCCGGATCAAATGCAAAGCTGGATAGGCGTGGCGAGCCGTGAGATTAGTCAGTTAGGTCAGCGCGCCTTGACGCTATCGCTAGCCTCGCTGGGCAACGTTATGTCGTTAATCATTTATCTGGTATTGGTGCCTATTTTGGTCTTCTTTATGCTTAAAGACCGCGAGGTGCTGGTCGGGTTTACCCTTTCTCTGTTGCCACAAAAGCGCGCATTATTAACGCGGATCTGGAAAGAGATGGACCATCAGATCGCTAACTATATTCGCGGTAAATTCATCGAGATTATGATTGTGGGGACGGTGGCGTTTTTTACCTTTACCTTTTTTGGCCTGCCTTATACGGCGCTGCTGGCTGTTTTGGTGGGGTTTTCGGTATTGGTGCCTTTTATCGGTGCGGCGGTGGCAACCCTGCCGGTCGCGGCGGTCGCCGGTTTTTATTTTGGGTTAAGTGATCAATTTGCATACGTTTTGATTGCGTATGGGATCATTCAAGCCTTGGATGGAAACGTACTATCACCAGTGCTTTTCTCTGAAACCAACAACATTCATCCCGTTTCAATTATTGTCGCCGTGCTTTTCTTTGGCGGTATCTGGGGCTTTTGGGGAGTGTTTTTCGCCATTCCGCTGGCGACGCTGTTAAAAGCACTGATTTATGCCTGGCCGCGCGGTATTCATAAGCAGGAGGGGGCCGATAGCGTTATTCAGGTAGACTCTTAAGCAAACGCGCGGCTGTTTCTTCGGCTAAAAGCTTTCTTAGGTCAACAGATACAGTGCCGTTTTCAGCCGCATGAATTGCTTTGAGCATCCGCTTTCGCCCGCCCAGTTATAAAACCGGGCGGGCGTTTTTATGAGCGGCTGGCGTGCAGCGCTTGCGCGGCTGTCAATACTTCAGCGACGTGGCCCGGGACTTTAACGCCACGCCATTCGTTGGCAAGATTGCCGTCTGCATCAATCAGAAAAGTGCTGCGCTCGATGCCTAAATGCTCCTTGCCGTACATTTTTTTCAGCTTGATCACGTCAAACAGGGTGCAGAGCGTTTCGTCTTTGTCGGAAATCAGCGCAAAGTTAAAGTCCTGCTTGGTTTTAAAGTTTTCTTGGGCGCGCAGGCCATCGCGCGAAACACCTAGAATAACGGTATTGGCGGTATCAAACGCATTTTTATTATCCCGGAAGTCGCCGCCCTCAGTCGTGCAGCCCGGTGTGCTGGCTTTCGGATAGAAATAAATAACGACCTGCTTACCGCGTAGTTGCGATAGTGTCACCGTTGTATCGCCGGTGGCGCTGGCCGAAAAATCGGGGACAGATTGGCCTAGTTCAATGCTCATGCAAACTCCTCATCATTAGTCACTTATCAGGCTGATTACACGCAACCTTAGCCAGCATGTCAAAGGTGGGAGGGGCATATCACGCAAACTCACTACGGTTTGCGCTGTACAGGGTCGAGTCGCCTGAGTACCATTTACCCCTGTAGGCCCAAAAGGGCGGTCGTCATGCTGCTCAAGATAGCATTCGGCGCTTTGTCTTGTTGTCCATATTGGGTTTGATTTCATAACTTTGCAGGTGAGGAATAAACGGATGATCACAGGCAGCATCGTCGCCCTGGCGACGCCGATGAAAGTCAATGGCGACATCGACTGGGAGGCGCTTCGTCGTCTGGTAAATTTCCACCTTGAAAATGGCACCGATGGCATCGTTGCCGCCGGTACCACGGGCGAACCTACGACGATGTCGTTTGCTGAACACTTTGATGTGATCCGCAGCGTCGTTGAAGAGGTTAATGGGCGTATCCCGGTAATTGCCGGTACGGGCGCCAATGCCACATCTGAGGCGGTTGAGCTTGCTCGTTACGCAAGCGAAGTGGGGGCTGACTACTGCTTGTCGGTATGCCCTTACTACAACAAGCCGACCCAGGAAGGCTTGTATCAGCACTTTAAAGCAGTGGCCGAAGGCAGCAAGCTACCGGTCATTATGTACAACGTACCGGGCCGTACCTGCTCTGACTTGTACAACGAGACCGTGGTGCGCCTGGCTGCTGTTGACAATATTATTGGCCTAAAAGATGCCACAGGGAACCTTGAGCGTGCGGAAGATCTAATCTCTCGCTTGAAGGGCAGCGACTTTATGCTGTACTCCGGCGACGATGCGACCGCGTGTGATTTTATGCTGATGGGCGGGCATGGCGATATTTCAGTAACGGCAAACGTGGCTCCCAAAGCGATGCATGATTTGTGTGCGGCGGCCGTTGCTGGCGATGCGGATAAAGCTCACCAAATTAATACCCGCTTGATGCCTCTGCATACCAATCTGGGCATTGAGTCGAACCCTATCCCGGTAAAATGGGCGCTCAATCGCATGGGGTATATGGATGCAGGAATTCGTTTGCCGTTGACGTGGCTGTCTGAGAAGTACCACGCCACTGTGAGTGAAGCGATGCAACTGGCGGGCGTGATCGAGGAGTAATGCTCTTTTATCACACCCGGCGCGATACTATGGCTACTTGGCGCACCCAATGGTGTGCCGGGTAGCTGCTCTGTTGACTGTTAAGGTGGCTTGATGAGCTCTGTGCTTGAAAAACGTGCGCTTAAATGGATACCGCTGGCACTCGTAACGGCTGTCACTCTAGCTGGGTGCGCGCGTGATGGTTATTACCACGACCGCAACCTGGACTACACCAAAGCCGCTCCGGCACCTCCCTTAGTGCTGCCAGAGACTCGTAATGCTCAGCGCTATCAGGATGCGTTGCCGGTTCCTCAGGCAGCCATGCAGGGCGCACGCATTGATGAGGCCGCAGAAATCCGCCCGCCTCAGTCGCTGGCCATGGGTAGCGGTTTGGAGCCTGAATACGTTGAGCGGCGCCAAGCGGGTAACCAAAGTTGGCTGGTAGTGGCTGCTGACACCGGCGCCGTCTGGCCGCAGTTGGAAAGTTTTGCCCGCAGTCGCCAGCTTGGCGTACAGCAAAGCGATGTTTCCCAAGGGGTGATTGTAACGTCCCAGGCGGACCTGCGTCTGCAAAGCGCCATGCGTTCCGGCAGTAGTGAAGTGCGCTGTGAACGTGGTGGCCAGACCATGACGAGCTGCCTGGACGCCCTGGAGGAGTTTCTAGGCGCGCGCAGTGCATCGCAAAGCGTGGCGTCCTCGTGGAACGCGCAGCGCTTGAACCACCAGCAAACGTTACAGATCCGTCAGGAAGGCGATGAATGGGAAGTCGCCATTCCTCAGCCGGTGGAGCGCGTATGGGCTGAGCTTAACCACTATCTGGCCCTGGATTTCACTCAGGAAGGGCAGCGCAACCTGTTGGCCACCAATCCTGAAAACTATGAGTTCCTGGTCGAGTACATGACGGCTACCGAGCGCGATCGTAATCCGCTACAGATAGTCTTTAGTGCCGATGTGCGCCGGATGTCTCAAGAGATACGCCTTGTTCTGCAGCCCGATGGTAACCAGACCATCCTGCGTGCGGTCAATGCCAGCGAGCGCGGGTTTAGTCCCGATGACCAGCGTGAGCTGTTAGAACGTGTTGCTGGCTATTTACGTTAATCTGTTTATTTGATCCCTTTCGGAGCTGTCATGGAAAAGCGCCAAGAACTTTATGCCGGTAAGGCAAAATCTGTATATACCACCGATGATCCGGACCTGCTGGTGCTGCAGTTTCGTGATGACACCAGCGCTTTTGATGGCAAGAAGAAAGAAGCTCTGGCCCGTAAGGGGATGGTCAATAACATCTTCAACGCGTTTATCATGGAGCGCTTGCAAGAGGCCGGTATCCCTACGCATTTTGAAAAACAGCTCTCTCCCAACGAGAGCCTGGTTAAAAAAATGCAGATGATTCCGGTCGAATGCGTGGTCCGTAACATTGCCGCCGGCGGACTGGTAAAGCGTTTGGGCATTGAAGAAGGTATCGCGCTTACGCCGCCTACCTTTGAGCTGTTCTTGAAGAATGACGATAAGGGCGACCCGATGATCAACGAGTCGCTGGCTGAAACCTTTGGCTGGGCAACGCCTGAGCAGCTTGGCAAGATGAAAACGCTGACCTTCAAGGTTAACCACGTGTTAAAACAGCTGTTTGCCGAAGGCGATATGCTGCTGGTGGACTACAAGCTTGAGTTTGGCGTGTTCAAAGGCGAATTGGTGCTGGGCGATGAGTTCTCCCCGGATGGTTGCCGCCTGTGGGATGCCAATACCCGCGAGAAGCTCGACAAAGACCGTTTCCGCCAAGGTTTGGGCGGTGTGATCGAAGCCTACGAAGAAGTAGGCCGCCGTCTGGGCATCACGTTTCCCGCTTAACGTAGCGCATTAGCCTGAAGCTTAGTCGATAGCCACCACCTCTAACGTGGTGGCTTCGTCGTTTTGGAGGGCGCGAAATTTCACGTCCACATCGCGCAGGCGCACGCCATAGGTACGTCCTGGCGCTTCGCCTCGTTTATAGGCGGGGCGGGGGTCCTGGCTTAGCACCTGCTCGATAAGGGCATGCAGCGTGGCGCTATCGGCGCGGGTGGTTAGCACATCCAATGCTGATTGGCTGAAAATCACGTGCAGTAACGCAGGTGCCTCAGGGGCAAAGCCTGCCTGGGCGGAAGGGTGGGCTTCGGCCCAGGGTAAGTAAGGCTTAATGTCGACTATCGGAGTGCCGCTGACCAGATCACACCCTTCGAGCCTTAACTGAACTCCGTGGCGTGTGTCGATGCCCGCGAGCTTCACCAGTGAAAGCCCTAGCCGATTAGGCCGGTGGGTGCTACGGCTGGCAAATACGCCCACTTTACGATTACCTCCCAGCCGGGGCGGGCGCACTAGCGGTGTCCAGCGCTCGGGGCTTTGGTGGAAGATAAATGTCACCCACAGATGACTAAAATCATCCAGGCCACGCACGGTTAACGGGTCGTTATAAGGGGGCACCAGTATCAGGCGGGCATCCGCCGCAGGGGCTAAGCCCGGCTGACGGGGAATACCAAACTTATCCGGGTAGTCGCTCTCAACGTAGCCTATAGGAGCCAATGTAAAAGACTCACTTTCGGGGCCATTGTGCATCATGCTGCCTTATGCTGAGATAGGCGCCCTAGTATAAAGCAGACTGAACAGAATTCAGCCTGACACCGAGTATTGAACGCTCCCAATTTTTTAATAACAGCTGGCTTTCGAGAACAGCTTGTTTTCGATAACAGCGAGAGGTGATGCATGTCTAATACCAAGGTGCCTTCTGAGCCTAAAGCATCGACTGCCCGGGTAACCTATCGCGCCGCATTAGCGCGGGACGCCGTGGATCAGGCTGAGGTGTTTTATCATGCGGTCATGCAAGGCGCAGCAAACCATTATGAGCTGAGTCAGCGCCGCGCCTGGGCCAATGCGCTGCCCCGCGAGGCGAGTGCCTGGGCAGCCCGTCAGGCGCTTTACACAACGCTGGTAGCCGTTTGTGATGGGCACTGCGTCGGCTTCTTAGAGTTTAATGCTCCAAAAGGGCGTATCGAGACGCTTTATGTCTGGCCTTCATTAACTGGTCGAGGCATCGGTACCACGCTGTTGATTCACGCCGAACGTATGCTGCTCGAACAGGGCATTGATAGGGTCGAAATTGAGGCCAGCGTCATGCTGTTTGACCGACTGCTGCGCCGAGGATGGGAAAACCTGGGCGAGCAGTGGGTCGAGCGAAGCGGTGAGTCGCTTAAGCGCTATCGACTGGAAAAACGCCTGAGCGCTATTGAGACCTGAGTGCGCCTATACGCTATAGGTATGGGTGACTCGCATGGAAAGGTCGATGGATTTAATGTCCTTGGTCAGCGCGCCGCTGGAAATACAGTCAACGCCGGTGTCGGCAATGGCTTTGAGCGTTGTAGCATCGACGTTGCCCGAGGCCTCAAGCGTTGCCCGCCCGCCGTTTAGCTCAACTGCAACGTGCAAATCTTCAATGGCGAAATTATCCAGCATGATGATATCGGCACCGGCCGCCAGGGCCTGATCAAGCTCTTCAAACGTCTCGACTTCAACTTCAACCAGTAGGTTGGCGGCTAGCGCTCGTGCCTGAGTCACTGCTGCCTGAATGCCGCCGCACGCCGCAATATGGTTCTCTTTGATAAGAAAAGCGTCCCAAAGGCCAATGCGGTGATTGTGACCGCCGCCGCAGGTAACGGCATATTTCTGCGCCAGGCGCAGTCCAGGAAGCGTTTTACGGGTATCCAGCAGACGCACCCCGCAACCCTCGATTAAATCGACATTAGCGCGCGTGGCGGTCGCCGTAGCCGACAGAGTTTGCAGTATATTAAGCGCTGCACGCTCGCCGGTTAGCAGGCTACGTGCGGGCCCTTCAAGCTCTAAAAAACATTGCTCTGGATTTAGTGAGTCGCTATCGGCCGCCAGCCAGCGTAGCGTGACCCGCTCATCTAATTGGTGAAAAATTTCATCCACCCAGGCCTTACCGCATAGTACGCAAGCTTCACGGGTAATTACCTTCGCGGTCGCCCAATGATTCTCTGGGATAAGCTGTGCGGTAATATCGCCAGTGCCAACGTCTTCGGCTAGCAGGTGAGCCACGCCGGTGCGGATCTCTTCGGCAAGCGCAATTTGATCATTCATAACGGTGAGTTCTCTGGGCAACATCAAGTGTGACCGGCATTATAGTAAAAGAGCGCAGTGAAAGAGAGCGCCAACGTAGAGGAGACCTTTCGAGTGATGAATAACGAGATGACGGATGGCTGGTGGAAATACGCGCGAAAGGTCGAGTCGCCCAACTGCGATGAGCGCCCCGGCGATGAGGTGTCTTTGCTGGTACTGCACGCGATTAGCCTACCGCCAGGGCAGTTTAGTGGTTCGGCGATTGAAGCACTGTTTACCAACCAACTGGCAGTGGATGATCATCCTTTTTTTGCTGAAATCGCTCATCTACGCGTCTCAGCGCATATGTTGATTCGCCGGGATGGCGAGTGTGTGCAGTTTGTAAATACGGGCCAGCGGGCCTGGCACGCAGGGCGCTCACAGTGGTGGGATAATGGCTTAAAAGAGCAGCGCCGGACGCTCAACGATTTCTCCGTGGGAATCGAACTTGAAGGCGACGATACGACCCCTTTTACCAAGGCCCAATATCAAGCCTTGGTGAAGGCGACTGAATGGTTGATCGCCCGCTATCCGAGGCTAAACGCTTCGCGTATTACCAGCCATGCGTATGTTGCTCCACTGCGCAAAACCGACCCCGGTCCGGCGTTTGATTGGGCATATTTTTACCAATTGTTGACCGCAAGAAGGCTTGATGCACTTTAAATACCTATGTTAAGTCCTTCAACTATAAGAAAATAAAACGGTAGTTTAGCTACACTATTGATCGCCGGAGAATCTGGAAACAATTTTTGAAATTGCTTATGTTGCGGTGCAATAGTTTGTTTTCGATGGGCTTTTACGCTGTTCTGTAATTGGCAGCGTGGCGACTTTGCGGTATCTTCCTATATACAAAAGACTAACTTTTAAGAAATTTGTGTAGCTTTACTACATTGAGTTCACTGTAGCTCATTGAATCTAGAGCAAAAAAGACTTAAGCGTTACCGCGCCAATGCTGTTCTGCGGTGGCCACCAATCATCGCAGCTGCCCCAAGCCCACGTGGGTTAGCGGGGCTCATGTCATTTATCGTCATTCGGAGAGACCTCTATGAGTCTGGAGACAAGAGAAGATCTCGATCCGATCGAAACCACGGAGTGGCTGGAATCCCTGGAATCGGTACTGGATCGTGAGGGCGAAGATCGCGCCCGTTACCTGATGACCCGCTTGGCGGATCGCTTACGCCGTGACGGGATGAAGGTACCCTTCTCGGTGACAACCCCGCACCGCAATACGATTCCGCTTCATCGTGAAGCGCCGATGCCTGGTGATCTGTTTATGGAGCGGCGTATTCGCTCCTTAATCCGCTATAACGCGATCGCCCAGGTCATTCGTAATAACCGGGCAAACCCCGGGCTTGGCGGCCATATTGCAAGTTTCATGTCCTCTGCGACGCTTTATGATGTGGGCTTTAACCACTTCTTCCGCGCAGCGAAGGACGATTTTGCGGGCGACCTGATCTATATTCAGGGCCACGTCGCGCCAGGTATTTATGCGCGTTCCTTCCTGGAAGGCCGTCTGTCTGAAGAACAGATGGACAAGTTCCGTCAGGAAGTGGATGGCGACGGTCTGTCGTCCTACCCGCACCCGTGGCTGATGCCGGATTACTGGCAGTTCCCGACGGTTTCTATGGGGCTTGGTCCGATCCAGGCGATCTATCAGGCCCACGTGATGAAGTATCTGCATCATCGCGAAATGAAAAACATGTACGATCGTAAGATCTGGTGTTTCCTGGGCGATGGCGAGTGCGACGAGCCAGAATCCTTAGGCGCTATTTCGCTTGCTGGCCGTGAAAACCTGGATAACCTGATCTTCGTTATCAACTGCAACCTGCAGCGTCTGGACGGCCCGGTACGCGGTAACTCCCGCGTTATGGACGAGTTTGAAGGCGTCTTCCGCGGTGCTGGCTGGAACGTGATTAAAGTGGTTTGGGGCCGCCATTGGGATCCGCTGTTTGAGAAGGATAAGAAAGGCTTCCTTCAAAAACGTATGGACGAAGCAGTCGATGGTGAGTACCAGAACTACAAAGCCAACGGCGGTGCTTACACCCGTGAACACTTCTTTGGTAAATATCCTGAAACCGAAGAAATGGTTAAAGAGCTTTCCGATGAAGATATCTGGAAACTCAATCGCGGCGGCCACGACCCGTTCAAGGTATATGCGGCCTATCATGAAGCCGTCAACTCCTCGAATGGTAAGCCGACGGTAATCCTTGCGCATACCGTTAAAGGTTACGGTATGGGTAGCGGCGATGGCGAAGCAGCCAACGAGGCGCACCAAGTCAAGAGCATGGAATACGAAGCGCTGAAGAAATTCCGCGACCGCTTCGGTATTCCGCTTTCTGACGAGCAGCTCAAGGAAGTGCCGTACTACAAGCCGGAAGATGATTCTCCCGAGCTCAAGTACATGCACCTGCAGCGTGAGCGTTTGAACGGTTACCTGCCCAGCCGCAAAAGTGACTTCGAAGCACTGGAAATTCCCACCCTCGAAGACAAGGTCTTTGCTTCGCAAATGGGTGGCTCGAAGGGCCGTGAAGTTTCTTCCACCATGTCGTTTGTACGCGTGCTTAACGGCTTGGTGAAAGATAAGAAACTTGGCAAGCAGGTGGTGCCGATTATTCCTGATGAGGCACGTACCTTCGGTATGGAAGGCATGTTCCGTCAGTTGGGTATCTATACCGCCGAAGGCCAGAAGTACGAGCCGATGGATAAAGGCCAGATCATGTACTACCGCGAGGACCAGAAAGGCCAGGTCCTTGAGGAAGGTATTACGGAAGCGGGCGCGATGTCGGCGTGGATGGCGGCGGCCACTTCCTACAGCAACAACGACGTCACGCTGCTGCCGTTCTATATCTACTACTCCATGTTTGGTTTCCAGCGTATTGGTGACTTGGCGTGGGCGGCAGGTGACCTGCAGGCGCGCGGCTTTATGGTAGGCGGCACCGCTGGGCGTACCACGCTTAACGGTGAAGGTTTGCAACACCAGGATGGTCACAGCTTGATCCAGGCGTCGACTATTCCTAACTGCCGCAGCTACGACCCGACTTACGGTCATGAAGTTGCCGTCATCGTTCAGGATGGCTTGAAGCGCATGTTCACTGATAAAGAGAACTGCTTCTACTATCTGACCGTTATGAACGAGAACTACGAGCATCCGGAGCTTGAGAACGTGCCGGTCGACGATATCGTCAAGGGTATGTACCTGCTGCGCGAGACCCAAGGTGACAAGGGTCGCGTTCAGTTGATGGGCTCCGGTACCATCTTGCGCGAAGTCGAAGCCGCCGCTGAGCTGCTCGAAAAAGATTGGGGCATTGGCGCTGACATTTGGAGCGTCACCAGCTTTAACGAACTACGTCGTGAAGCGTTGCTGCTTGAGCGTGAGTCCTTCCTGAACCCGGATGCTGAGGCGGCTACCAAGCCTCACGTTACGAAGTGCCTGGAAGGCCGCGATGGCCCGATCATTGCCTCGACTGACTACATGAAGCTCTACGCGGATCAGGTTCGTGCATGGGTGCCAGGCGACTATACTGTCTTAGGTACCGATGGCTTTGGACGTTCGGACACGCGCGAGAAGCTTCGTTACTTCTTCGAAGTAGATCGTTACTTCGTCACCGTTGCCGCTCTGCGTGCGCTGGCGGAACGTGGCGAAATTGAGCGTAAGCACGTTGGCGAAGCCCTGAAGAAATATGGTATTGACGCCAACAAACCGAACCCGCTGACTAGCTAAACCGCTGCCCGGCGGGTTAAGTACCCGCCGGCTCGATCCGATTTGGAAGGAGCGCGACCTTGAGTAGCGAAATCATCAAAGTGCCCGACATCGGCGGTAGCGAAGGTGTCGAAATCATCGAGATCGCGGTGTCGGAAGGCGACGTCATTGCAGCGGAAGACACCCTGATCACGCTGGAGTCCGATAAAGCCAGCATGGACATTCCTGCCCCGAAGGGCGGCAAAGTCATCAAAGTGCTGGTGAAGGAAGGCGATACCGTTTCCGAAGGCGACGATATCGTTGAGCTGGAAGCTGAAGGCGGCGGCGATGCCGAGGAAGAGGACGACAAGCAAGCGTCTGAACCCGAGCAGAAAGAAGCCCCGGCGGCGGAAGAGAAGCCCAAGACCGAGCAGAAAAGTGCCAAGAAATCCGGCGGTAAGCAGACCGTGGATATCAAGGTGCCCGACCTTGGCGGCTCTGATAACGTTGAAATCATCGAAGTCGCCGTTAGTGAAGGCGATAGTGTCGACGCTGAAGATACGCTGATCACCCTGGAGTCCGATAAAGCCTCCATGGATGTACCGAGCTCGCATACCGGTAAAATTGTCGCGTTTACGGTAAAAGAAGGCGATACGGTTTCCGAAGGCGATGTTATCGGCCAGATGGAAATCGAGGGTGAAGGCGACGGTGACGCTGAAGACGCAAGCGAATCTACTGACGCGCCGCAAAGTGCCGAGGATTCCAACGTATCCGACGACCTTGAAGCAGCTTCCGAGACCGCCGAGGAAGAAGGCAACAGCACTGAATCTGAAAGTGCTGAACCAGAACGCAAGGAAGTTCGTGTTCCGGATATTTCAGGCTCCACCGACGTACCGATTATCGAGATTGGTGTCGCGGTAGGCGATGAAATCAACGAAGAAGATGCGTTGATTACGCTTGAATCTGACAAAGCCTCCATGGACGTACCCAGCCCCTATAAAGGTAAGCTCGTCGAGCTAACCGTTAAAGAGGGTGACACCGTTTCTGAAGGCGATGTGATTGGCTATATCGAAGTCGCTGGCGCTAAAAAAGCCGCGTCCAAGCCTGCACCGAAAAAATCAGCTTCCGAAAAGCCAGCTGAAAAGGGCGCTGCAAAGCCAGATTCTTCTAAACAGAGCGGATCAGCAGGTACGCCTAGCCCTGAAGCGCAGATGGCCGCGCACAAGCCACGTGATGGCAAGCTGGTACACGCTGGCCCAGCCGTGCGTATGCTGGCGCGTGAGCTTGGCGTCGATATCGGTCTGGTCAAGCCCAGTGGGCCTAAAGAGCGCGTGCTGAAAGAGGATGTGCAGGCCTATGTGAAGCAAGTCATTGCTAATCAGGGCAAGGCGCAAGCCTCCGGCGGAGCAGCAACCGCCACGGGTGGTGCGGGTATTCCGCCGATTCCGGAAGTCGATTTCAGCCAGTTCGGTGAAGTCGAAGAGAAGCCGATGGGTCGCCTGCTTAAAATGGGCGCAACCAATTTGCATCGCAGCTGGCTTAACGTGCCTCACGTTACTCAGTTTGACGAAGCGGATATCACTGAGCTTGAGAACTTCCGTAAGTCGATGAAGGCGGAAGCCGAAGCCCAGGGTGCCAAGCTCACGCCGCTGCCGTTCCTGGTTAAGGCCTGTGCGTTTGCGCTGCGTAAATTCCCGCAGTTCAATGTCAGTCTGAAAGGCGATGGCGAAACGCTGGTATGGAAGAACTACGTCCATATCGGTATTGCGGTGGATACGCCCGATGGCTTGATGGTGCCGGTGCTGCGCGATGCCGACAAGAAATCCTTGATAGAGATTGCCAAGGATATGGCGGAGCTGGGTAAGAAAGCACAAACCAAAAAGCTCAAGCGTGAAGAAATGACCGGCGGCTGTTTCACTATTTCGAGCCTGGGCTCGATTGGTGGTACCGCCTTTACGCCGATCGTGAACGCGCCGGAAGTGGCCATTCTTGGGGTTTCCAAAGCGCAGATGAAGCCCGTATGGGATGGTAATGCCTTCCAGCCGCGCTTGATGATGCCGTTGTCGCTTTCCTATGACCACCGCGCCATTAACGGGGCTGATGCAGCACGCTTCACCGCGTTCCTGGCAGATGTACTGACCGATATCCGCCGTCTGCTCCTGTAATGTGGTAAATGGAGTGAGCGGGAATTGATGCGGTTTACTAAGCGGCGCCCAGCGATGGGCGCCGCTTGCGTTTAGGCTTTGTACGAAAAGTTATCGGTATCGGCTGACGTTTCGTACAACCCCTGATGCCTTAATAAGAGTGACCAAAGTAGCAGACAGACATCACTTATCTGTTTTATTTAAAAAAAACTCAGAAAAATGCCCCTCTCAGGCTTTTGGGGAGTTGTGCCGCCTGAGTGGCGCGGTTATTGTCGGTTAATACATTGTGTCGCATTTTTTACATTCAAGGAGCAGTGCCATGCGTTTAATCCTGTTGGGTGCCCCCGGCGCGGGGAAGGGGACTCAAGCTCAATATATTTGTGAGCAGTTCAAGATTCCCCAGATTTCCACCGGGGATATGCTGCGCGCGGCGATTAAAGACGGCACGGAGCTGGGGCTAAAAGTAAAAGAGATCATGAACACCGGCGGTTTGGTGTCTGACGAGATCATCATTGATCTGGTGAAAGAGCGCATCAGCCAGCCTGACTGTGAAAACGGTTTCCTGTTCGATGGCTTCCCGCGCACCATCCCGCAAGCCGATGCGATGAAGGACGGTGGCGTAAAAATCGATCACGTGCTTGAGATCGCCGTGCCGGATGAAGAGATCGTGAACCGTTTGGCAGGACGTCGCGTTCATCCAGCCTCGGGTCGTGTGTATCACGTCGATCACAATCCCCCTAAAGAACCGGGTAAGGATGATGTGACCGGAGAGCAGTTGATTCAGCGTGAGGACGATCAGGAGTCCACTGTGCGTAACCGTCTGTCGGTCTATCACGATCAGACCGCGCCGTTGGTAGATTACTACCAGCAGTGGGCCAGCAGCGATCCGCAGTCTGCGCCTCAATACCACCGCGTTGAAGGTGTGGGTAGCGTTGCTGATATTACCCGTCAGGTAAAAGAAGCGCTTAACTGATTATACCTTGTGTAAGCAGTTACCGATGGCCCGCCTAACGCGGGCCATCGTCGTATGGGTGCACTGTCGTATGGGTGCACTAAAGGTATAATGCCTGGATACTTATCACGAGTGCTGAATCGCTATGTCGTTACACCTTCTTGCGCTAGACGCCTCATCAAGCGCCTGCTCGGTAGCGCTGCTACGCCAGAATGGCGAAACTCACGAGTGCCTAGCGCGCTACGAGATGACGCCACGCGCGCATACCCGGCGACTCATGCCCATGGTGGATGAGCTGTTGGCAGAAGCGCAGATCACCCCGGCGGCACTTGATGCCATTGCCTTTGGGCAGGGGCCTGGGTCGTTCACCGGCTTAAGAATCGCCACAGGTACGGCGCAGGGACTGGCCTTTGGCCTTGATCGCCCGTTACTAGGTGTATCTACACTGAAAGCTCTGGCCTTGCAGGCACATCGGCGTTTTCACCTGCGCTACGTTGTGACGGCGTTGGACGCGCGGATGGGAGAAATCTACGCTGCTACCTGGCACTGCCTGAACGACACCGTTAGCCTGCAGCGCGCCGAGGCAGTACTGCCGCCCGAAGCGTTTTATCTGCCCGAAGACGAAACCGACTGGGTTGGGGTAGGATCAGGCTTTACCCTATGGGAGCGTTTTGCGGCCACGGTACAAGTACGCATGTCCCAGCACCTTGTTGATCTGGAACCACGGGCTGAAGAAATGGCCTGGCTCGGCGCGGAAGATTTAGCGGCAGGTCTTGGGCAACCTGCTCATCTGGCCCAGCCGGTCTATCTGCGTAACAACGTTGCCTGGAAAAAGCCGGCATGAGTCTGTCTGAAACGGCCGTACTGCCCGAAGGGCTTAGGTTGGTGTATGACGAGGGCCGCTTGGTGCTGGCGGGGGATGAAAAGCTTTACGGTAAGCCGTTAAGCGTTGACTTTGCTGCGGGCAAAGCTGCCCATCGCCGCCAATTCGGGGGCGGCCGAGGTCAACTGGTGGCCAAGGCCTGCGGGTTAGCGAAAGGCGTGACGCCAAGCATTGTCGATGCTACCGCAGGACTTGGCCGGGACGCCTTTGTGCTGGCAAGCCTGGGTGCTTGTGTACTGTTGATCGAGCGAGTCGAAGCGATTGCCGCGCTGCTGGAAGACGGCCTGAGACGGGCCGCCAAAGCGCCGGCAATCGCTGAGATAGTGGCGCGCATGACGCTGCGACATGGCGATGCCGTAGCGTCGCTTGAAACCCTGATTGAGGGTGCCGCGTTTGACCCCCAGGTGATTCATCTGGACCCGATGTTTCCGCATCGCGAGAAATCCGCGCTGGTCAAAAAAGACATGCGCCTGTTTCGTGAGCTGGCGGGCGATGATGATGATGCCCCCCGATTGCTGGAAGCCGCACTCGATGTCGCGACGCATCGAGTGGTGGTAAAGCGTCCCCGTAAAGCCCCGCCCATCGAGGGGCCTGCGCCTCAGCATGTGCTGGAAGGCAAGACCAGCCGGTACGATTTGTATGTCAAACAGTCGCTGCATCGTTAGACTGATGTGCATTGCTGATCAAGGACGCCCATAAGGAGCAGGACACTATGCAGTATCAGCCTCAAACATGGCACGAGGGCAACCGGTTTAGCCTACTGCCCGAGGCTTCGCGTTTCTTGCCTGCCATGTTCGACGCCATCGACAATGCAAGCCACTACGTAATGGTAGAGCTTTACTTGATGGAGTCGGGAGAGCTTGCCGACCAGCTTATAGCAGCGCTTGGTAAAGCCGCCCAGCGTGGCATCAGCGTTTACTTGCTGCTTGATGGCTTTGGTGCCATGGGGCTTGCCAGAAAAGACCGTGAGCGGCTTCTGGATGCTGGTGTAGCTCTACGGTTTTTCAATCCGCTGGGGCTACACTCGCTGGCTCGCAACCTGAGTCGTGACCACCGTAAGATTGTGGTCATTGATGGCGACGTTGCCTTTACCGGTGGCTTTGGCGCGGTAGATGAATTCTTAAAGGCATGGTACGAAATTGCCGTGCGTATTGAAGGGCCGGTGGTTGCCGATTGGGAGGCGCTATTTCGGCGGCTATGGCGTTCGCGGTTAACGCGTGCCGACGACAAGCGTTCTCCAGAATCCCTTCCCAAACAGCGCAAAGCGATGGCGTTTGATGATGGCGCCCCAGGGCGCGCAATGCAGGGCAGAGGCTATCGTTATCAAGCAATTCGCCACTCGCTTTATCGCCAGGTGGGTAGGGCTCAGAACCGTCTCTGGTTATGTACGCCTTACTTTGTGCCTACCTTCGCATTGCGCCGCCGCTTGGCTCGTGCAGCCAGGCGTGGGGTCGATGTACGTCTCTTACTTCCTGGCTCCAAGCATGACCATCCCAGCGTGCGTTATGCCGGGCAGCGCTTCTACCAGGCGATGCTGAAAGCGGGCGTGCGCATTTATGAATTCCAGCCCACGTTCATACACGCCAAATTCATACTCGCTGACGAATGGGTGAGTATTGGCTCATGCAATTTCGATCATTGGAATTTGCACTGGAATCTGGAAGCTAATCAGGAAGCCATGGATAAAGGCCTTGCCCAAGACGTGCAGGCGATGTTCGAGCGTAATTTTTCGGCCAGCAAAGAAGTGCTGGCCGAAGAGTGGGCTGCGCGCCCCTGGACACAGCGTGTTTTTGAGTGGGTGTTCGGTACCCTGGACTCAGTAATTACCCGGCTTAAGTAAGGGGCCGCATAACGCGGCCATTTACCTAGCGGCGCTTTTGGCCCTTGGCGGGCGTCTTTTTGCGCGGTTTGGGCTTAGGCGTTTCCGGCGGGACGCGGTAGTGCAAGTACAGATCAAGCACCAGTTCTGGCAATTGCTCTACCAGCGTCTCCTGGCGTGCGCTATCGCTTGCCATCTCGGCCATGTCGGGCTCGTCATCAAATAGCCCGGAAAGCAGCATAAAGGGTAAAAGCAGCGTCGCCGCGGCTTCTTCATCGTCCTGGAACCAGGCGCTTTCGTCGCTGAAGACGCCTTCCATAAAGCCCGCGCACCAGTCGCCGATAGGCGTTTCTTCCGCAGGCAGGCCGTCCAGGGTTAATTCAAAGGGCAGTTCGGGAAGTCCGCCTTGCTCGAGTACCGCCATCGCGTTATCGCGCAGTAGCGTCAACAGGTTAATGATTTCATCGCGCTCGCTATCATCGGCATAGCGCGGTTCGCCTTGAAACAGCTCAGCAAGCCACTGTGCTGGCGATACTTCGCTGGGCGCGACCGCTAGCGCCACCAAAAAACCGTGGGCCGAGATCAGATCCAGCGCGTCCTCGTCTACCTGCTCGGAGTCGAGGAAGTCATCCAGCCTGTCGAGCTGCTCATCGGTAAGCAGTGGCTGAGGAGGGGCGGTGTCTGGCGCGTTTGAATCGTCGGGGCGCTCTGCCATAGCAAGCCTCATGGGTTGAGTCGTTTAAAAAATGATACTAATGGGGAACGATCTTTCAGGCATTCATTAATGACAAGTTTATCACTAATAGGCGCATCGCTAACGGGTGTATCGCCGCTGCCGCCCTGGCCGAATGATGAGTTGGAAGCTTTGTGTTTAGAAGCCCTGCAGCAAGCCGCTGTTGAGCGTGCTGAACAGGCCTGGGAGCGCTGCCTTGAGGTTTACCCACAGCTGCCGCGCCCAGGCATCTGGTTTGATTTAAAAGGTGCGTCGGCAGGGCAGGCCCACCTGGGGCGGGGCGGCTTACGCTTCAACCTCATCTTGCTCAGTGAAAATCGCAGCGCTTTTTTTGATGAAGTCATTCCCCATGAGATGGCTCACTGGCTGGTCTTTCACCTGCGCGATGGGCAGCGCTTAAAGCCGCACGGGCGCGAATGGCAAAGCGTGATGCGCAATCTGTTTGGTCTGGTGCCTCAGGTTACCCATCGCTTTAATACGCAAAAGGCCCAGCCTGCGCCTTATCGTTACCAGTGCGGCTGTCGTACCCATCAGTTGACGGCCAGACGCCATGGTTTAGTCAAAAAAGGCCGCGGCTATCGTTGTCGCCATTGTCAGCAGATGTTGGTCTATACTTCATGTTCAAAGCCGTAGGTTGCTTCTAGGTTGCTGTTTTTAAATTAAAAATTGCTAATACCAATGTCTAAGAGGAAGGTGTCTAAGGGAGGTTTATGCTAGGGGAACATTTAGTGGTGTCGGGGCAACCAATAATAATACCGACTACATTCCTATTGAGAGTGCGTTTCCACGGACAGAGGCAACTATGAGCGAACATCAAAACGTCTATCCGGTGCGCGATGCTATCGCCGCCAATGCCTGGGCCGATAAAGATAAATTCACGGCCATGTACCAGCAGTCTAAGGATGATCCCGAAGGTTTCTGGGCGGAACAGGCCAAGCGTCTTGACTGGATAAAAGCGCCGACCAAGATCAAGAACACCTCTTTCAAACGCGATAACGTGGATATCCGCTGGTTCGAGGATGGCGTGCTCAACGTAAGCGCGAACTGCCTTGATCGTCATCTGGAAAAGCGTGGCGACCAGACCGCGATTATCTGGGAAGGCGATAACCCTGACGAATCCAAGCATATCAGCTATCGCGAGCTGTACGAGCGCACCTGTCAGCTGGCTAATGCCCTGAAATCACTGGGTATCGAGAAAGGCGATACGGTAACGCTGTACATGCCGATGATTCCGGAAGCGGCCATGGCGATGCTTGCCTGCGCACGGATTGGCGCGGTTCACTCGGTAGTGTTTGGCGGCTTCTCGCCGGACGCGGTGGCTCAGCGGATTATTGGTGCCGATTCCAAGTTGATCATTACCGCCGACGAGTCCGTACGCGGCGGCAAGCAGGTGCCGCTCAAGGAGAACGTCGATTCAGCACTGACCCGCGACGGCACCGATGTCTGCAAGAACGTGCTGGTGGTGAAACGCACCGGCGGTGATATTGACTGGGTTGAGGGCCGCGATCTCTGGTTCGATGAGCTGGTCGATCGACAGCTACCCGAGTGCACCGCCGAGCCGATGGGCGCCGAAGACCCGCTGTTCATTCTGTATACCTCAGGTTCCACCGGCGCGCCCAAAGGCCTCAAGCACACCACCGGTGGCTACTTGACATATGCTGCCATGACCCACCAGTACGTGTTCGACTACCAGGATGGCGAGGTCTACTGGTGCAGCGCGGATGTCGGCTGGGTCACCGGACATAGCTATATCGTTTACGGGCCGCTTGCCAATGGCGCGACCACGCTGATGTTTGAAGGCGTGCCAAGCTATCCGACCCACGGTCGCATGGGTGAGATCGTCGATAAGCACAAGGTCAACATTTTATATACCGCACCGACCGCTGTGCGTGCCCTGATGGCCCATGGCGATAACGTCATGGATACCAGTTCGCGCGATAGCCTGCGTCTGCTCGGCTCGGTAGGTGAGCCGATCAACCCGGAAGCCTGGGAGTGGTTTTACCGCGTGATCGGTAATAGCCAATGCCCGATTGTGGATACCTGGTGGCAGACCGAAACCGGCGGCATCATGATTACCCCGCTGCCTGGCGCAATCGACCTAAAACCCGGTTCAGCCACGCTGCCTTTCTTTGGTGTACAGCCGGCACTGGTGGATAACGAAGGCCATCTATTGGAAGGCGCCACTGAAGGTAATCTGGTGATTCTGGATTCCTGGCCGGGGCAGGCACGCTCAATCTGGGGGGATCATGAGCGTTTCGTGCAGACCTATTTTGCGACCTATGATGGCATGTACTTTACCGGCGACGGCTGCCGCCGTGATGAAGACGGCTACTACTGGATTACCGGACGCGTTGATGACGTATTGAACGTATCAGGCCACCGTATGGGCACCGCTGAAATTGAGTCGTCGCTGGTCGCGCACTCAGCCGTTGCCGAAGCCGCGGTCGTAGGCTTCCCTCACGATATCAAGGGCCAGGGTATTTATATCTATGTGACCTTGAATGACGGCATCGACCCCACCGATGAACTCAAGAAAGAGCTGTCGCTTTGGGTGCGTAAAGATATTGGGCCAATTGCGTCTCCCGATGTGATTCAGTGGGCGCCGGGGTTACCCAAAACGCGCTCGGGCAAAATCATGCGGCGTATTCTGCGCAAAATTGCTGCCAACGAATGTGATGGTCTGGGTGACACCAGTACCCTGGCAGATCCGTCGGTGGTTGACGAATTGATTGAGCATAGAGCCAATCAATAGTAGCTTACTACTCAGTGGTTTAAGCTCACTGAGCGCTACCCGACTTGATAAGCGTCAGCCAACAAGAGCGTCGATAGCAGCATACCGCGCTTAAGCGTTGGAGTGCCGGCCACAGAGCCGGCACTGTTGCGTTTAAATGGGTGACATAATGATGACAAAATATGCATGTATACTTGGGCAACAAGAAGCCCTGGGGTACCATGCGTTGACCGTATGAGCCTAGCGTCGTAGCGGCAAGTAATTCCGCTGCACGAGGAACCGGAGGAATATCCATGGCAGTAGCCCATAAGTTTATCGTTGCAGACGACCATCCGCTGTTTCGTGCAGCGCTCACACAGGCCTTGCGCCAATTAGCCCCCCAGGCTGAGATTGTCGAAGCCGACACCATGGAAGCCACAACGGAAGTGGTAAATCGTCATCCCGATGCCGATTTGATTTTGCTGGATTTACATATGCCCGGCGCCCACGGTTTTTCCGGGCTGATTCAATTACGTGGCCAGATGCCGGATATTCCGGTAGCCGTCGTATCGGGCAGCGACGAGCCTTACGTTGTCCGCCGGGCGATCGACTACGGTGCCTCGGGGTTTATTCCCAAATCATCTTCGCTTCAGCTGATTGCCGAGGCGGTAGGCGAAATTCTGCAGGGCGAAGTCTGGCTGCCGGAAGCGCTGGCCAACGTACTGGAAGAAACCAGCGAGGAAGAGTCGCGGTTTGCTGAAGCAATTGCCTCGCTAACCCCACAGCAGTTTCGCGTTTTGAACATGCTGACCGAAGGTCTACTCAATAAGCAGATCGCCTACGAGCTTAATGTTTCCGAAGCGACCATCAAGGCCCACGTAACGGCCATTTTGCGCAAGCTTGGCGTGCATTCACGCACCCAGGCCGTTATTGCCGCCCAGAAGCTGGAAGTCGAGCCGCCTAAAGTCGTGTCATAAGCGCCTGCGCTTATGAAAAAACCTCGCTTACGTTGACCGTAAGCGAGGTTTTTTCTTTATACACAGCCCTTTACTACTTAGACATTTGCCCGGCTGGCTTGCAGCGTGCGGGTCAAGAGCGCCCGCAAGGCGGCCGGTTTTACTGGTTTCAAAAGCAGCTGATACCCATCGCGCTTGATCTCTTCGGCTACGGCTTCCGTTCGGTCGGCGGTAATTACAATGCCGGGCACCGCGCCGGATAGACGTTCACTAAGCGCTTCCAGGGCCATCAAGCCGGTGACTTCATTGTCCAAGTGATAATCGGCCAGAATCGCGTCGGGGTCACCGTCCATATTGCGCAGTATCGATTTAGCGCCCCCAATGCTGGTCGCGGTAAACACCTCGCATCCCCAGCCGCTCAGCATGGCTGTCATGCCTTCCAAAATGAGCGTTTCGTTATCGATACACACGATCCGGGTACCGGCAAGCTTATTACCGCTGCGCCGGCTTGATGGCTCCTGTTCGTCCGGGCTGATTTCCCTGGCGGCAACGATAGGAACGCTGACTGAGAATACGGTGCCATGGCCTTCCCAGGAACGCACCTTGATAGGGTGGTCGAGCACTCGGCTCATCCGGTCGGCAATCGAAAGGCCCAGGCCCAGCCCCTTTTCACTCTCTTTATGCCGCGATACCTGATCCAGGCGACGAAACTCCTGGAATATTTCCGTCAGCTTGGATTCCGGAATACCCGGGCCGCTGTCCCATACTTCGATCACCAGCCGGCCACTTTGACGGCGGCAGCCTAGCAGCACGCGGCCATCCTGGGTGTAGCGGATGGCGTTGGATAAAAAGTTCTGCACAATCCGGCGAAGCATCTGCGGGTCAGAGTCGACCCACTGGTGGGTAGGCACTACCTCCAGGTCAAGGCCGCGGTTGTCGGCCATCACCTCAAATTCAGCGCGCAGCGGCCGGAAAATATCCGCCAGGGCAAAGTGGTTGCGGCGAGGTGTCAGGGCGCCGGCATCCAGTTTGGAGATATCCAGCAGCGTGCCGAGAAGCTCTTCAGCGGCCTGCAGCGAATTATCGATATGTCCGATGGTGCGCTGAGTATCGGGGGCGGTCACGTTTTGCATCAAAGCCGAGGTAAACAGCCGTGCGGCGTTTAACGGCTGTAGCAAATCGTGGCTCGCGGCAGCCAAAAAGCGGGTTTTGGAGGCGTTGGCGTCTTCGGCTAGCTGTTTGGCTTGGCGCAAGGCTTGCTCAGCCTCGGCCCGTACGCGGTTCTCCTGACGCAGCGCGGCGTTAGCCTCGGACAGCGCCTGGGTACGCTCACGAACGCGCTCTTCAAGCGTTTCGTTAGTTTCTTTAAGGGCAATTTCCGCCCGGCGTCGCTCGGTAATATCTTGATACAGCGCAAAAAAGCCGAGAATCGACTGGCTATCGCCAAAGTGAGGCGTATACGTCACCAGCATATAACGCATGGCATCATTGACGCGCATGGCGACCTCAAAACTCACCCGCTCCCCGGCCAGCGCACGTTCGACCCAAGGGCTGCGTTCTTCCGCCTGTTTTAGCGAGAGCACGTCTTCAAAGCGTCGGCCAATGACCGCATTACGATCAATGCCGAATGCCTGCTCATAGGCGCGGTTGGTAAATAGGTAGCGGCACTCTTTATCAAAATAGGCGATCAGCGCAGGGACGTTATCGGTGTAAATACGGATATTGTTTTCCGAACGAATTAGCGCTTCTTCAATGCGTTTTTGCTGGGTAATATCCTGATAAGTGTAAACAAACCCGCCGCCGGGCATAGGGTTACCCTGTACCTCCAGTACGCTGCCATCCTGGCGGTAGCGAACATAGCGATGGGGGTGACCATCGCGAATGTTGTCCAGCAGCAGTTGAACATGCTCTTCCGGGTCGCCGGGGCCATACTCACCGTTATGCGCGTTGTAGCGGAAGATACGATCAATCGGCGCGCCCACGCGGATAAGGTGATCGGGGAAGCGAAACAGCTCAAGATAGCGCTGGTTCCAGACCACCAGGCGCAAGTTTTGGTCGACAACGCTGATGCCCTGGTTGATGTTCTCTATCGTGGCCTGCAGCAGGGCACGGTTAAATTCCAGTACCTGGGATGCTTCATCGACAATCGAGATAACATCGGAAATGCCGATACCGCGCCCTTGAAGAGCAGAGTTGACCACAATACGCGCCGAGGAGGCGCCAAGTACCGAGGCAAGGAAACGCTCGGTAAACTGAATAATATCAATGGAGGCTCGGGTGCTGTTGTCCAGCGGCTTGCCGGTCCGGCGGGCGTAATCCTCAAATGCCCGATCGACTTGCCCGGCGCCCAGAAAGCGTTCACACAATACTTTAAGATCGCCCACCGTTGTGGCACCGGTCCAAGGGCGGTTAACCGAAGTTTGGCGGGTTTCAACGCTGTCGACAAATAGCGAGGCCTGAATACGCTCCACTACACGCTGCGAGGTCACCTGGGAAATAAAGATATAGCAGAACAGGTTAATGCCCAGCGATAGCATCACGCCGTGGGTAAAGCTGTCGCCCAGGTTCAGGCCAAAAAGCCCCGTCGGGGAGAGCCAGTGAATACCTGTCGGCCCGCCAGCTAGCCACTCTTGAGGCAGTACGCCAGCATTGATCATTGCGGGCATCAACAGGCTATAGGCCCAAATGGCAAAACCCGCGTTCATGCCCACAATAACGCCTAGACGGTTACCGCGTTTCCAGTAAAGGCCGCCAATAACCGCGGGTGCAAACTGAGCGGCGGCGGCAAACGAAAGCATGCCGATGGAGGCAAGCGAGGTGAACTCGGCAATCAGCCGGTAGAAGCCGTAGGCCATCGCCAAGACGACGGCAATCGTGATGCGGCGCGTGCGCAGTACCAGGCGTCCATAGTCGCGCGCTTTGGTATCAAACCAGCGCAGCCGGAACAGCGCGGGAATCACGATTTCATTGGAGATCATAATGGATACGGCGACCGCCGCCACGATCACCATGCCGGTCGCAGCCGAAAATCCACCAATAAAGGTCAGCAGGGTTAGCCATTGATGGCCGGACTGCATGGAAAGCGCCAATACGTAGGTATCGGGTTCCACGCCGGTTTCTGAAAAGAGTAACAGCCCGGCTGCTGCCAGCGGCACGACGAAAAAGGCGATGGCAAACAGATAAAGCGGGAACAACCAGCGGGCTTTGGTGGCATCGTCAGGGTGAATGTTCTCAACCACGGCGACATGAAACTGCCGGGGAAGACATAAAATGGCCAGCATGGCGAGCAGTGTCTGTGCCCAGAAGCCGTGTCCAAAATCCTGATTCGCCAACTGGCGCTGAAGTTCAAGCTGGCTGTCGGCATGGCTCATCAACTCGCCCAAACCGCCGAACATGCCCCAGGTAACGTAAGCCCCTAGCACCAAAAAGGCTAACAGCTTGACGATCGATTCAAACGCAACGGCATGAATCAGGCCTTCGTGGTGTTCGGTCGCATCGGTGTGGCGAGTACCAAATAAAATCGCAAAAACCACCATCACGATGGCAACGTAAAACGCTGTGTCGCCAAACAGCGGCGCACCGACGGCATCATTGGCTTCGGTCAGCACACTAAACGTGGTCGATACGGCTTTGAGCTGAAGCGCGATGTAGGGAAGGGTACCGACTAGCGCTACTAAGCTTGCGAACGCCGCAAGCGACTGGGTTTTGCCGTAGCGCGAGGCGATAAAATCCGCAATGGAAGTGACGTTTTGGTGCTTGGCGACGCGGATCATCTTGGCCAGCACTGGCCAAAAGAGCAAAAACGTCAGAATAGGGCCAACAAAAATACTCGCAAAAGACCAGCCTGCTGTAGCTGCCTGGCCCACCGCCCCGTAAAACGTCCAGGAGGTGCAGTAAATTGCCAGCGCCAGGCTATAGATCAGGGGGCGCCGACGGCTGGCGCCGTGGGTACGTGCACGGCGGTCACCGTACCAGGCAATACCGAATAGAATCGCAATATAAAGCAGTGATACTGCGACCAGTAGCCCACCGTGAAACATGCCTATTCCCCCACCAACGTTTATCTCGCCCAGCGAGCAGCGCGTACAAAGAGCCTCATTCTAGGCGAAGACGAACACTTACGTCTCGCTTAGGCGCTAGCGAGTCCGCACACGGTGGTTAATAGCGGCGATGTTTCGCGCAGTCGGCGAAGCTCGCTCAGCTGTGCTTCTCCGGTGGCGTTATTTAGTGGTATCAGCTCGCGGCTGTCGCAGTTTAGAACGTAGGGTTGGGTGATGAGGATATCGGTATGGTGGCGCTCGAACTGATACAGAATAAATTCCACCACCGGCGTTTCATCAATCTCACGGGCAACGATATTGTCGCTATCGACAACGCTAAACTTGGTGGTCATGGGAAAAGCAAACGTCCAGGGACGCCATACGGCGCTTGAAGTATCGCTTGAAATGACAATGGCAGTGTCAGGCAGCTGTGCCTGCTTGTGTTCAAACCATGAATACTCCACCTGGATTTGATAGCCCAGCATGCCTAGTCCACCGCATACCGGCACAATCCATTTGGGTAGCCGTTTGCGGCTAAGAGTTCTAAGGATCAGCCCAATGCCGGCGGCGGCAAGCCCGGCAAATACTGCGGCGATCAAGTGCCATATCATAAAATATCCTTTCTGAAAGTCATCGGGCCTCCCTTAGGAGGCCCGATGGTCACTTTTGATTCCAAAGCAGTCTGTTGCGACAAGCCGAGGAAATGATTATGGCTTAATGATCGACCGCTGCACCAGCACCTTTTGGATAGCGAACGCTTTCCACCAGCTCCTGAATTTCCCGCGGCGGTGCGGCTGTCACGCTGGAGACTGCAAAGGCAACTGCGAAGTTGATCATCGCACCTACCGCACCGAAGGAGAGTGGTGAGATCCCCAGAATCCAGTTATCCGGAGTATTGGCCAACGTGTTGGTGCCTGGGATAAAGAACCAGCCCAGATAGGTGAAGATATACAGCAGCGTACAGATCAGGCCTGCCAGCATACCGGCAATCGCGCCCATGTTGTTCATGCGGGTCGAGAAAATACCCATCATCAACGCCGGGAACAGCGAGGCACCGGCAATACCGAAGGCCAATGCTACCGTTTGAGCCGCAAAACCGGGTGGGTTCAAGCCCAGGTAAGTGGCCAGCAGGATGGCGCCACCCATGGAGATCCGGGCTGCGAGCATCTCTCCTTTTTCGGAAATCTTCGGATTGATCATGGTCTTGATCAAGTCATGACTGATTGCCGAGGAGATCGCGAGCAGAAGACCAGCCGCCGTTGAAAGGGCCGCAGCAATACCGCCAGCCGCGATTAAACCGATGACCCAGCCTGGCAGGTTAGCGATTTCCGGGTTAGCAAGTACCAGAATATCGTTGTTAACCGTCAGCTCGTTGCCTTCCCAGCCACGATCAGTGTAATCAGTTGCATCGTTATAGAACTGAATACGACCATCGTTGTTAACATCATTGAAGGTGATTAGCCCAGTATCTTCCCAGGTGCGGAACCACTCCGGACGCTCTTCGTAGAGAATGGGATTTTGTGCGGCTTCGTCATAGTTTTCAACCTGACCAGCCATTTCAGGGTAAACCGTGGTCATCAGGTTAAGGCGTGCCATGGAGCCCACCGCCGGCGCCGTCAGGTAGAGCAGGGCGATAAATACCAGCGCCCAGCCTGCTGACCAGCGTGCATCAGCTACCTTGGGTACGGTGAAGAAGCGGATAATAACGTGAGGAAGGCCTGCGGTACCTACCATCAGTGAAAGCGTGAACAGCACCATATTCAGTTTATTGTCTACATCGGCGGTGTAGTCCTGAAAGCCTAGTGCGCTTACCACGTCATCGAGCTTCTGCAGTAGGGGAATACCCGATTCGGTATGTGTGCTGAACATGCCGAACATGGGGACTGGGTTGCCGGTAAGCTGGAAGGCAATAAACACCGCAGGAATGGTGTAGGCCACGATCAGAACGATGTACTGAGCGACCTGAGTGTAAGTGATCCCTTTCATGCCGCCGAAAACGGCATACAGGAAAACGATCAGCGCGGCGAGCCAGATGCCCCAGGTGTTGCTGACTTCCAAAAAGCGCGAGAAGGCAACGCCCGCACCGGTCATTTGACCGATAACGTAAGTCACTGACGCTACAATTAAGCACACAATGGCGACTAAACGGGCGGTATTGCTGTAGAAGCGGTCGCCAATAAAGTCAGGCACGGTGAACTTGCCAAACTTACGCAGATACGGGGCCAGCAACATGGCTAGAATAACGTAGCCGCCGGTCCAGCCCATCAGGAACGTGGAGTTAGCATAGCCACCGGAGGCCAGAAGACCCGCCATGGAAATAAACGAGGCTGCCGACATCCAGTCTGCGGCTGTTGCCATGCCGTTGGTAATCGGATGAACGCCGCCACCGGCAACGTAGAAGTCCTTCGTGGATCCCGCACGCGCCCAAATCGCGATACCGATATACAGGGCGAAGGAGGCGCCAACGAACAGTAAGTTAATTGCAAACTGGCTCATACTGGCTTACTCCTCAAGACCATATTTTTTATCGAGCTTATTCATTCTCCAGGCATAGAAGAAGATAAGCACAATGAAGGTAAGAATGGAGCCTTGCTGAGCAAACCAGAAGCCCAGGTCTGTCCCCCCGACTGGAATGCCCGCCAACAAAGGACGAAACAGAATTGCACATCCATAAGAAACGAATGCCCAAACAATCAGGCACCCGAAGATTAAGCGGACGTTGGCTTTCCAGTATTCAGCAGCATTAGATTTGTCGTCTGCCATTGTGTTGCTCTCCACTTGTTTTTTAAGGATTGGAAAGTTCACTAGGAATAGCGTTTGGCGCATCAGGGTAATGGCACACCAAAATCACTTGCTTCTTAGTTGTCATTTTTAGTCTGTTGCTGTTTAAGCTAGTTGATCTCTTAGTGTTTGGGTAAGTTTTAATTAGCCATATGCAATTACCCTGAATGATACATGGTTAATACTGGACAATAATCGCTAAAAAATAAATCCCAGACTTTGGTATCACTACTGCTTTTAAGGTGGTTTCCTAGTTTTTAAGTCGATGAAAATAAAAATTTTTATGATGCTTTGGCGGTAAGCTACTCTGTCCTTGGACAATGGTCTAGTGTTTGGCTAAAAGATAATGTTTGCTACTTTGAATAGATGGTTTGATATTGATAGTTATATGCTTAAAAAAGCACTACTTTAGTCGTTAGAACCAACGTCGAGTCGACGTTGGAATAATAGCTAAAGGTATATAGCGAAAGGGTGGTTTTAACCACTAAGTAGCATGTTTTTATAAAGCTGTTTGCTGAGTACGGTATTTATGTTCACCGTCTAATAATAACAAGCGACATACGGGTTTTGAGGTTGCCTGCTGCAATGGCTATCTCAATGCCATCATCGTTGGTGTACTTCTGCCAGCTTGCTGTATGAGCTTTTGTTGTGTGAGGTCAGGCCTGATGGTTGATGTTGAGCTGTCCCAACTGCCGTTTACGCTACTCGATGATGAAGGGCGTGACTTCGTTCGCCGAGGTATGGATCTTGCTTATTTTGATCGTGATGAAATTATTTTAGAAATGGGCGCTACGGGCGAGTACGTATTTCTGGTACATAGAGGTGACGTCGCTGAGATTGACCCCACCTTACCCGCTGCCAGCACCGTTATTGGGCACTACACGGCAGGTGATCTATTCGGCGCCATCAGTATTTTAAATGGAAAAAGCCGCTATCGCTTCCAGGCCGAACATGAATGCTTGTGTTATCTCATGCCCAGCGCTCTGTTTATGCAGCTGTGTCGGCAGTACCCATCCTTTGAGCAGTTCTTTAGGCAGTCGCTTGCCCATAAGGCACGCCTATTAACCGAAAAGCGCGCCGACGGAGGCGTGACCATGGCGGGCTTCATGTTAGCCAAGGTCGGTGAGTGTATGCGTGAGCCCCTATTGATGGATGCCTCAACCGATATCGCCGGGGCGGTAAAAAAGCTCAATGACAGCCATGCCGATAGCCTGCTGGTCAAAACTCAAGACAAACTGGGCATGGTTACCAAAACCGACTTGCTCAATGCGCTAGTGCTAAAAGGCTGCACGCAGGCAACGTCATTGGATCAGATTGCCCACTTTTCATTGGTGACGGTGACCCCTGAACAGTATCTCTTTGAAGCATTGGTGTTAATGACCCGGCATAAAGTTACCCGGGTTGTCGTGATGGAGCAGTCGGTGCTCAAGGGCGTGGTTGAAATCACCGATGTCCTGAGCTTTTTCTCCAGCCGAAGCTACGTGGTGAGCCTACAGGTGGAGCAGGCCAACGATTTACAGTCGTTGTCGATGGCAAGCCAACGCACTCCAGAGCTGGTTCGGGCGCTAATGGCGCAAGGTGTCAAGCTGCGTTTTGCGATGGATCTTCTGGCAGCGCTTAATGGCCGGATAATGAGCAAGGCCTGGGAATTTATCATTAATGAGCAGCACCATCACGACAGCTGCCTAATGGTGATGGGCAGTGAAGGGCGCGGGGAGCAGATTCTTAAAACGGATCAGGATAACGGACTGATTTTAGATGACGATGCCCAGTGGCCCGGTGTGGCAGGTGATATGCAGCGCCTTACCGATACCCTGATAACGTTGGGCTACCCGCCTTGCCCCGGCAATATTATGGTATCTAATCCGCAGTGGGTTGCCAGCGTCTCACAATGGAAAAAACGTATCGCCAAATGGGCGCGCGAGCGCGATGGCGATAGCCTGATGAAGCTTGCCATTATGCTGGATGCCCATTCGGTCGCGGGAAATCCACGCTTGCTGGAAAGCGTGCGCGAGACCTTGTTTGAACGCTGTGCGGGAGATGAGATTCTGCTGTCCTACTTTGCTCGGCCGGCGCTGCGCTTTGCAACGCCCCTGACTCTGTTTGGCTCACTTAAAAAGCCTCAGCACGGCATCGATATCAAGAAAGGCGGCATCTTTCCGATTGTACATGGTGTGCGCACCATGGCGCTGGAACGACGTATTAATGTGACCTCGACCCAGGGGCGGCTGGAGGCGCTGGCTGATGATGGCCGCCTTGAACACCGGGTGGCCGATGACCTGGGCGAAGCGCTGGCGCTATTTACCGAGCTGCGTCTCAAGCAGCAGCTTAGTGAGCAGAAGGTTAGCGGCCACTCCAACCGCGTTGTGGTGCAAGAGCTATCATCGCTGGAAAGAGATGTGTTGCGTGAGTCGCTGCATATCGTTAAAGATTTCAAACAGCGCCTCTCCCACCGTTACCACTTAGAGTACTCATGAGCCGCGCTATGCAGGGAATCGACAAATACCTCACGCTGGTGGGGCGCTCGTTGCGGGCGTTATTCAAGCGTGAACGTGAACGTCGCCGCTATGCCAACTCTCCCTACGCCTGGTTATTCCAACCCTATATGGGTGAAGAGCTGGTGGCGTTGGCCTGTCAGGTGACGCCAGGAGAAACCCCCGTTTTAAGCTTTGCCGCTGTGGTATTGAATCAACAACAAATTCATACCAGCAGCGCCTGGGTGGCAACGCTTGCCGACCTGCAGGCCGCTGACAAGACGACGCTGCGTCGTCATCGAAAGCTTTATAATACCGAGACGGCATTATCGCCAAGTACCGATACGCTACGCGCGCTGGCCGAATTTATTGGCAATCGGCCGCTGATTGGCTGGCAGCTGGATCAGCAGTTGGCCGCCCTTAACAGCGCATTTAGAATCCACCTGGGGTTTGGGCTGCCCAATGCTCAGATTGATGTGGCCAAACTGCATCAGCGTCAGCTGCGTCGCCTACATCCGCTGGTCGAGTCACCTAGCCAGTTTTCCGAAGCGCTAGCATGTTGGCAAGTTCCTGCTACCTCGACAAGCGGTTTATTGGGCAAAGCCACCGCCAGCGCTCTGCTGTATATGCGCTTACAGCGTGATATGACGTAATCTGGTCAGCTTCTAGTATGCAGATAACGTGATTTTGCCAGTTGGGCGAAGGGCGGGAGTCTTGTTAGAATAGCCGCTGCTCCTTCTACCATTGGCAGTGCTTATATCATGCAACACCTCGATCATTTTGACCCCGCCACGTCGACCGCTGCGCAGGCGTGCGACCTATCGGGCCAGCCCGAGCCTGATGACGCCAAACAAAAGCGTGAATTCAATAAGTTGCAAAAGCGGCTGCGGCGTGAAGTGGGTAATGCCATCATTGATTACCAAATGATTAATGAGGGTGACCGCGTGATGGTCTGCCTGTCAGGTGGTAAAGACAGCTACACCATGCTGGAAATTCTGCGCAGCCTGCAGCGCAATGCGCCGGTAAATTTCTCGCTGGTGGCGGTCAATATGGACCAAAAGCAGCCCGGTTTCCCTGAGCATGTGTTGCCACGCTATCTGGATAAGCTCGGCGTGGAATACCACATATTGGAGCGCGACACGTACTCGGTGGTGAAGGAGAAAACCCCCGAAGGCAAGACGACCTGCGCGCTGTGTTCACGCTTACGGCGCGGATCGCTTTACGGGTTTGCTGAAGAGATTGGGGCGAATAAAATTGCGCTGGGCCATCACCGTGAAGATATTCTGGAAACGTTATTTCTGAATATGTTTTTTGGCGGCACATTGAAGTCGATGCCGCCCAAACTGCTCTCCGATGACGGTAAAAATATCGTGATTCGTCCGTTGGCCTACTGCAAAGAAGCCGATATTGCGGAGTTTTCCCGACTGATGGCATTTCCCATCATTCCCTGCAACCTGTGTGGTTCGCAGCCCAATATGCAACGTCAGGTCGTCAAGGAAATGCTTGCCGAGTGGGACAAGAAGCACCCCGGCCGCCTGGAAAGCATGTTCAAGGCGGTCACCAACGTTGCCCCTTCACAGCTGGCCGACCGTGAGTTATTTGATTTCCAAGGGCTTGAAGCCAAGCAGGAGGCGCTAATGGCTAGCCGCATTCAAACGTTTAATGTGAATTGATCGTTTGATCATCCTCTTCGCTAAGCGTAATCAAGCGCTGCATATCGAGGATATTGACCTCTCGCCCAGAGACGGCCACCACTTTGTGCTGCTGAAAGCGGCTTAAAATACGGCTGACTGTCTCGACGGCCAATCCCAGATAGTTGCCTATGTCGGCCCGGGCCATGGATAGCCGAAAGCTGTAAGGCGAGTAGCCCCGACGTCGAAAGCGTTCCGACAGCGTCAGTAAGAAGCTTGCCAGCCGTTGGTCGGCGGTCTTGCGCGATAAAAGCCGCATCATGCGCCGGTCATCGCGAAGCTCCTTACTCATACTGCGATACAGCTGGCCGCGCAGCTCAGGGAGTTCCTCGGAAAGTGAATCCAGACGATCAAACGGGATCTCGCAAATGGTCGTGGTTTCCAGCGCAATCACGCTGCCGGGATAGTGCTCTTCATCGATGCCGTCCAGGCCTACCAGCTCGCTTGGCAGAAAGAAATTGGTAAGCTGGTCGTTACCGTTACCCTCGCTGGTCACCTGCTTCAAGCTGCCCGAGCGTACCGCGTAGACACTGGTAAAGCGGTCACCTTGGCGAAAAAGCGGCTCGCCTTTTTTAAGCGGAGCCCGGCGCCGGATAATGGCGTCAAACTGCCCCATATCTTCAAGCTCAAGCGCGAGCGGCAGACACAGCGAGCTTAGGCTGCAGGTCTGGCAACGTGCCTCTTGCAGAAGCGCACGTCGTTGGCTTGCAGGTGGTGGCATTGAGTCTCTCCCAGGTTCCGTCTTTTTTGCTCAAAGGGTGTTGGCTACGCGCGCTCAGCCCGCTAGACCATTTTCGAATAGCGCTGGCCTGACTGCTCTGGCAAACAGGCATCAAACGCCATGGCTAATTGACGAACCAGCAAACGACCCATTGGCGTTGCGTTAAGCGTATCACCCTGGCGGATGATTAACCCATCCTGCTCAGCAGGGTGTAGCTGTTCTAACGCAAGTGAAAAATAATCGGCAGCATCAATCTGCCAGCGTTGGCTAATGGCGGCTAAATCCAGGCGCATATCGCACATTAAGCGTTCGATAACATCGGCCCTTATTAGATCATCCTTACTTAATCTTAGGCCTTTCACGGTCGCTAGTCGACCTTGGTCCAAGGCGTTTTCATAGCTGGCTAAGTCGACTGGGTTTTGCGCGTAGCTATCGCCTATATGTGAAATAGCCGATACCCCGAGCCCAATCAAATCGCATTTAGCATGGCTTGAATAGCCTTGGAAATTACGCTGCAGCGTCCCGTTGGCCTGGGCAAGCGCCAGGCTGTCTTCAGGCTTGGCAAAATGATCCATGCCGATATGCACGTAACCAGCGGCCGTTAGCATCTCGATGGTGGTACGCAAGATCGAAAGCTTTTCATCAGCGCCCGGCAGGTCGTCAACATTAATGCGCCGCTGGGGCTTAAACCTCGTGGGTAGATGCGCGTAGTTAAACACCGATAAGCGCGCCGGACTCAGCTCAATCACTTGCGCTAACGTCTCGGCAAAACTCTTTTCGGTCTGAAAGGGCAGGCCATAGATTAAGTCGAGATTGAGCGAACGAAACCCCAAGCGGTGCGCTTCATCCATCAGCGTTTCGGTAAGTACGCGCGGCTGGTGACGATTGATCGCTTTTTGAACGCGCGGATCCAGATCCTGCACGCCCAGGCTTAGGCGGTTAAAGCCCAATGACTGCAAATGGCGCAGGGTAAAGACATCGGCCTCACGCGGATCAATTTCGATTGCATAATCGCGGTCAGGGGCGTTTGAAAGCCCGAACCGGGCATCCAGGCGGTCGATCAGATCGCCCATCTGTGCCAGCGAAAGAAACGTCGGCGTTCCGCCACCCCAGTGCAGCTGTTTAACGGGTCGTGAAGTATCCAGGTGGCGCGCGGTGAGGACCATTTCACGGTCCAGGCGCGAAAGGTAAGGCTCTGCCAGCGCGGTGTTTTTAGTGGCGATTTTATTGCATGCGCAGTAAAAGCAAATTTTGCGACAAAACGGCACATGAACGTACAGTGAAAGTGGCCGCCGGCTGGCGTTGCTCTGCTCAAGCGCTTGAATCACGTTATCCGCTGTAAAACCTTCATGAAAAGCCAGCGCGGTTGGATAGGACGTGTATCGAGGGCCGCTTTTATCATAGCGGCGTAGTAACGCTTCATCCCAATGGGCGCTAGGCAATCCGGCAGGTGTAACGGGCAGGGAGGCCGCAGTGGCATGAACGGACATGGAAACGCCTCCGGTAGCTTAGAAATAAAACTCTACCTATAGCTTACCGTCGTTACTGCCAGAAAGTGTTGAGCTACGTCAATGATTGGTGTGCGAGTGGGAATGAGGTTGGGAGTCGGAGTGTGAGGGCGCGTGGTCGTGACCACCTAGGTGAGCATTGAGCGTCCATAGCTGCCATAAGGCAAAGGTAATAATGGTCAGCGCTGCTAGGGTTCGGGTCGCCGGGTGGCGGATAAGGTGGCTAAGTTTGTGAGCCGCTAGCCCAGTGGCCAGTAGCGCGGGCAGGGTGCCCAGACCAAAGGCCCCCATCAACAGCGCACCTTGAAGTGGCTGGGCGATTGCCAGGCTCCACGCTAGCATTGAGTAAACTAACCCACACGGCAGCCAACCCCATATAGCGCCTAGCGCAAACGCTTGGGGAAAATGGACTACCGGCATCAAGCGCCGCCCAACGGGTTCAAGGTAGCGCCATAAATGCTTTCCTACGGCTTCAACACGCAAAAGTCCCTTCCACCAGTTGGCGATGTAAAGCGCCATTAAAATCAGCATTAACGCCGCCAGCCCCTGCAATACCTGCCGGGCTAAAGGAGAAAGCGAAATCAGCGTGCCGAGAGCGGCCACTAAGGCGCCTGCAGCCATATAGCTTGTAATGCGGCCCAGGTTGTAGCTCAACAGCAGGCCGCCCATACGTGCTGGGCGGCGCATGCTGGGCGGTACGGCAAAGGTCAACGCGCTCATGATTCCCCCGCACATACCAATGCAGTGCGCGCCGCCCATCAAACCAAACACAAACGCGGCGATAAGCGGTGGAAAATCAAGCCCGGTCGGGTTCATAACATGCCTTTTGCGGCTGAAAGAGAAAGGCTGCGCGAAAAACATAGCGTATTGGCGACGACAGCGAGAACGCTAATCACAACACCCAAGACGGCTCCCAGCGGAGATAAAAAGCCCACCAGCGCTGCCAGGGTAAATAATATCAGGCTTATGCCTACGGCCAAGCCGCTGGTTTGGCGTATGCAGCGCTGCATGGCGCGGGCAATGGCAAGAGTCTCGCCGGCACAGGCCTTGCGAGGGCTAAAAATGACCACGTCAGGGTGGGAAGCTAAAGACTCACAGACATGCGCTGTTTGCGACAATGTCATCAGAGCGGAAGGCGTCTGTATTACCACGCCGCGCTTGCGCAACTGCTGGTAGCTGGCTACTAAGATCGCAGGATGCGCCATCGCCAACGCACAGAAACTACTCACTACCAGCATAGAGAGCAGGGTATCCAGCACCTCGGCTTTCCCAAGCCATCCGCCAATAGCTGTAACGCTTAAGCTCGCTATGAGTAAACGACTCACCCAGCGGTGCATGTTTTGCGCGTTGATCGCCGCCAAGGATTGCTCGCCCCAGGCAGCTTTAACCTGGGCGCTAATATGCGCGGTGCGAGTATCAGCGCCTACCAGGATTGCCTTGATGACCAGCGAATTTTCCAGGTTTCGACAGCCAGCCAGCACGTGATCGCCTACTTGGCGCGTTATGGGAAGCTGCTCGCCGCTCAATACCGATTCATCCAGGCTCGATGTCCCTTGCTCAATCGTGCCGTCAGCAGGAAGTCGCTGACCCGGTTTAACTACAACGTGATCGCCTGGAGCGAGTTCCCCTATTGGCAGGATTTTCTCGCAGCCATCGTGGTAAAGCCGAGTGGCCGACGCAGGAAGGGCGTCTTTGAGCGTATTTTGAACATGCCCCAGGCCTAGGGATGATTTAACGTAGCCGCCCAGCAGCAAGAGCGTTGTCAGCAGGGTAATAAAACCTGCGTAGTGCTCCCCAGTATGAAGCAGCGTTGCGTAGCCGCTGGCCAGGTAAGCGATGCTCAAGGCTAAACTGATAGGCACCGCCGGGCCGAGCAGGCCGCGCCGTATATCGACAAGCGCACGCCTGAAAAAAGGCGGTGTGGCGAATAGCATCAAGGCGGTGGCTAGACCAAGGGGCAGCCAGTGAAACAGCGTATAAGCATGCGGGTTAACGTTTTCTAATGCTGCACCGTTTAAAAAAAACGCTAGCAGAGTGATGCCGATAAGGTTTGCCCCCGAGATTCCCAGCCGCCAAGCATTTACACGCTTTTTATGCCGCAGGTGCTCTTGGGTGGGGTCGGGCTCAAACGGCAGAGCGCTGTAGCCGATAGTGGCAAGCTCGGCCAGTAGTTGAGAGAGTTTAAGCTGGTTGGCGTGCCAACTAACGCGCAGGCGATGATGGGATAAATCCACCGCGCTTGCGGTGATACCCTCAAGGGCATTTAGGCGATGCTCGATAAGCCAGGCACAGGCGTTGCAGGTAATGCCTTCGACCGCGAGGGTCGCGCTTAGCTGCTCAGTATCACTTTCTGACGTCACAAACGTTGCCTGACGTTCAGGGCTATCAAAGTGCGCCCAGGCATCGCTGTTAAGCGCCTCATTAACGGGTTTGCCGGGCAGGTCGGTACGCTGGCGGTAATAGCTTTCCAGGCCACCCTGTACAATGGCGTGCGCCACGGCTTCGCAGCCTGGGCAGCATAAAGGGTGCCCCGTTTCATCCAGCACAATTTGCCAAGGCGCATCGGCGGGTACGTGGCTGCCGCAATGGTAGCAAGAGGGGGCCGCAGGCGCTGTCATGACTTGGCTGACGGCTCTTGAGCTAAGCGCATCGTTAACGCGTTATCCAGCAATTATGTTTCCTTACAATGAGCGCTGCTTAACCGATGGGCAATCTATCCACAGGCCCTAATAGCTAACGTGTGAAAAGGTTAGCAGCATTGATGGGAAGGGCGCGAGTTTCGTCGTCATGCCTGCCTATCGCTTGATGATTTTTTTGCACCAACCCTAACGTGAAGGAGAGAGCGGTCGTGCCGAACGCTTACGCAGACTATGTTCCTATTCAACTTGACCAGTTGCCTGCTGCGCTGGCGCGGGAGGAAGCGTCTTGTTTTATGGTTGAGGGGTTTGGGCCACTTTCCGTCACCGGGCAGGCGCATATCGGGCGGCTTTTATGGGCGCATGGTGCTGGCGCAGGGCATCAATCGGGATTTATGCAGCATATGATCAATGCGCTTGCCGCCCAGGGCATTCAGGTCTTCGCGATTGATTTTCCGTACATGCAGCAAATGATGGCGCAGGGCAAGCGCCGCCCGCCGCCGCCTGTGACAAAAACGCTTGAGCATTTTGCGGCCTGGTACAAGCTGCTTGGGCCATTGGCTGACCAGCCGCTATGGGTGGGCGGAAAATCAATGGGCGGACGTATTGCGACTATGTTTGCAAGTACGGCATTTGCAAGTACGGCGTTTGCAAGTTCAGGGTCCACAAGTACGGAGTCCGCAAGCCAGCAAGTTTGCCCTGGAGTGATTGTGGCGGGTTACCCGTTTCATCCGCCTAAAGCGCCTGGCAAGCTGCGTTTGAGCCACTGGGCGGATATTCATTGCCCACTGCTAATTTTGCAGGGCGAGCGTGACCCTTTTGGTACGCGCGAGGAGGTCTCAGGCTACTCGTTAACGGCGCAAACCCAGCTTGAATGGCTTACCGATGGCGATCATGATTTCAAGCCGCGCCGTGCATCTGGATTAAAACATGAGTTTTTGATTGACGAAGCGGCCACACTTGCGGCATCCTTCGTCCGCGCTCATGGAACGCCTTCGGGAATGTGAGCAACGCGCTGGTTTAAATCACAAAGTTTAAACATAACGTGTTGACATTCAGGTAGGCTTCTGTAGAATGCAGCGCCACGTGACCAGCGGGTGGTTAGCTCAGTTGGGAGAGCACCAGCCTTACAAGCTGGGGGTCACTGGTTCGAACCCAGTACCACCCACCATCGAAAGATGGCCTGGAAACGTAAAGCAGTACCAAAGTAACATCAGCATGATGCAACAGCGGACCGGTAGTTCAGTTGGTTAGAATGCCGGCCTGTCACGCCGGAGGTCGCGAGTTCGAGTCTCGTCCGGTCCGCCATCATCATACTTTTTTGCTTTGTAGCAGTTATCGCTATTCGGACCGGTAGTTCAGTTGGTTAGAATGCCGGCCTGTCACGCCGGAGGTCGCGAGTTCGAGTCTCGTCCGGTCCGCCACGATAACTTGCAGATTGGTTGATTAAAGATCAACACCCTGGGTGGTTAGCTCAGTTGGGAGAGCACCAGCCTTACAAGCTGGGGGTCACTGGTTCGAACCCAGTACCACCCACCATTTAAAGTCCTTTTAAATGGTTGCAGTTGTAATACGGTTGTATAAGTGCCTTATTTGTGGACCGGTAGTTCAGTTGGTTAGAATGCCGGCCTGTCACGCCGGAGGTCGCGAGTTCGAGTCTCGTCCGGTCCGCCATTAAGCACTAGCGTTTATTTTACGCACTGAAATTTTAAGTGTACGGGTATAATTATTTTCGGTTTTATACCGACGAATTCTAAAAACCCCGGATCTTTGATCCGGGGTTTTTTCGTATGTGCGCTAGTTTTTAAGCCAGTTAGGCAACCGCGCTAATGCCTGCTTTGGCAATCTGCACGTCCTGGTCGGGTTTTACGCCAGAAATGCCCACTGCGCCGATTACCTGACCGTCAACGATGATGGGTACGCCACCGGATAGCAGGCCTGAGAAGGGGGCGGACACAAACGCTGTACGGCCGCCGTTAATCATCTCTTCGAACACTTGGGTTTCTTTACGGCCCAGGGCGGCATTGCGTGCCTTGTGCGTGGCGATTTCGGCGCTAAAGGGCGCCGCGCCGTCCAGGCGGCTAAGGGCGAGCAGATGGCCGCCGTCATCGGTGATTGCAATTGTGACCGGCCAGCTGTTGCTGTTAGCTTCTTTCTGGGCGGCCTCAAGAATTTTCGTGATATCCGCTTGAACAAGTACGGCTTTAGTTTGCATATCAGGTCCTTTTTTTATCAACAGGATGGTAATTGCTGCGCCGGTTGGTGGGCGCAGCAGGAAGATCAGTGAGTCATCAGTGCCGCGTCCACGACCTCAACCCAGTGGCGCACTGGCGTACGACTCGCCCCCGCTAAGTGCGTTTGGCAGCCAATATTAGCGGTTACTATAAGCTCTGGATTGCCCGCTTCCAACGCCGCCAGCTTATTATCGCGCAATTGGGTGGCAAGCTCTGGCTGGGTGATGGAGTAAGTACCTGCGGACCCGCAGCAGAGGTGCGCATCCTGCACGGGTGTCAGCGAAAAACCCAGCTTGATCAATACGCCTTCTACCGCGCCGTTAAGCTTCTGGGCGTGCTGCAGTGTGCACGGGCAATGGAAGGCCAAGCGTTGGGTCTCTTTAACCTGTAGTGCTTCTAAGGGCTCCTCACGCAGAATCTCGACGATATCTTTTGCCAGCGCGCTGATCTTCTTGGCCTTTTCAGCGTAGTGCGGGTCATCTTTGAGCATATAGCCATACTCTTTGATAAACGCTCCGCAGCCGCTAGCGGTTTGTACAATCGCCTCGGCGCCCTGTTCGATATGCGGCCACCAGGCATCGATGTTGGCGCGCATGCGGGCGCGGCCGTCATCTTGGGCGTTAAGGTGAAAATCAATCGCCCCGCAACAGCCGGCCTCCGCCACTGGCGTCAGGCTAATACCCAGGCGATCCAGCAGGCGTGCTGTCGCGGCGTTGGTATTGGGTGACAGTCCAGGTTGTACACAGCCTTCTAAAATCAGCATTTTGCGAGTATGCAGTTTACTATCAGGCCGCTTGCCCGCATTGACCGGCGCTGCAGGCATCTTGTTGCGCAGCTTGCTCGGCACCAATGGTTTGAACGTGAGTCCCAGTTTTAACAGCGTTTGAAAACGCTTGGGTTCCACCATCATTTTGCGCAACGCATAGCGCTGGGCGCGGTCGGCCGGCGGGCGCGGTACACGGCGCTCAATTTCCGCGCGGCCGATATTCAAAAGCTTGTGGTACTCGACCCCAGACGGACAGGTGGTTTCACAGTTCTGGCAGGTCAGACAGCGGTCCAGATGCAGCCGGGTTTCTGCGGTGACCTGGTCATCTTCGTCACGGCTTTCCAGCAGCTCCTTCATCAGGTAGATGCGCCCGCGAGGGCCGTCACGCTCATCACCCAGCAACTGGTAGGTGGGGCAGGTGGCGTTACAGAAGCCGCAGTGGACGCAGGTGCGCAAAATACGCTCCGCTTCCTGAATATGCGGCTTTTGACGATCTGCATCGGTAAAATGCGTTTGCATATCAGCTCTCCTGATTAAAACGCCGCGTAAAGACGACCGGGGTTGAAAATGCCGTGAACATCCAGCTCCGCTTTTAAATTGCGGTGATATTTTTCAACCACGCTGTTTAACGGGGTAAACGGCTCTGCCGCTCCACCCTGCGTTTGCGGCGTATAGCAGGTGGCGTGCCCACCGGCGGCCTGGCACGCGTTGCGTAGTATTGCTGCATCAAGCGTGGTTTTTACCCAACGCTGGCTGCCACCCCAGTCGTAGAAGATATCGGCTTCGGGAATATCCAGCGCAAGCGGCGCGGTATGCGTGGGTAGCGACAGTCGCCAAAGCGCCTTACCATCCTCAAGATGAAAAAATCCATGGGTTTGATTGGCAAGCGAACGCCAGAAACTGGCTTCCAGTGGTTCGCCGCCCAAGCGCTCCTGGGTCGCTTTTACCGAGCTGTTGCCGCCTTCCAGGCGAATATAAAGCTCGCCTGCATGCCAGGCGGCCGCGGTGATGGGTAATGGCAAACGACCCAGTTCCGCCAGTTTATTCAAAGCATCTTCTAGGCCCATGGGTAGACGCAAGCAGTGGTTTGCTGTCGGAATCGGCAACACTTTAAACGAAATATCCGCAAGCACGCCAAGCGTTCCCTGGGCGCCAGCCATTAAGCGGGAAAGGTCGTAGCCCGCCACGTTTTTCATGACTTCGCCGCCAAAGCGCAGCAGCTTGCCTTCCTGAGTAATTACTCGCGTGCCAAGCACAAAGTCACGCGCTGCACCCGCCCAGGGGCGGCGAGGCCCGGAAAGGCCGGTCGCCACCGCGCCGCCGATGGTGCTGTTCTCACCGAAACTTGGCGGTTCAAAGGCAAGCATCTGATGGTGTTCGGCCAGGGCTTTCTGCAGCGCGCTTAATCGCGTACCGGCGCGTACTGTTACCACAAGCTCAACCGGGTCGTAAGACACAATGCCGCTGTGTTCGGCTATGCAAAGCGGCTGGCCTTCTACCGGGCGGCCATAAAATGCGCGGGTATCGCCGCCCACAAGGCGTAGCGGCGTGCGTTTTTCATAAGCCGTACGCACCTGCTCACACAGGCGCTCAGAAATATCGCGGTCGGCGGCGTGAATCGCTAAATCAGTCATGGTCTTTCCTGGTGTTTGCCTTGTTCGATTTATCATCAAAAGCGCGGTAGCTCTGGATGCGGCAATTCATTGTTATGGACATGCATAGCGCCAAATTCAGCACAGCGGGCCAGTGTGGGGATGTTTTTTCCTGGGTTAAGCAGTCGCTTGGGATCAAACGCGGCTTTTAGCGCATGGAAAATGCTGATCTCATCCGCCTGGAACTGACTGCACATCTGGTTGATCTTTTCGCGCCCTACGCCATGCTCGCCGGTAATCGAACCACCAGCGGCCACGCACAGCTCCAGAATCTTGCCGCCTACCTCTTCGGCCAGTGCCAGCTCACCCTCTTTATTGGCATCGAACAAAATCAGGGGGTGCATATTGCCATCACCGGCGTGAAAGACGTTGGCTACCGCCAGGCCGCTCTGTTCAGAAAGCGCCGCGATGCCCTTGAGCACGCGGGGAAGTTCGCAGCGGGGAATCGTACCGTCCATGCAGTAGTAATCAGGCGACATGCGACCAACCGCCGGAAAGGCATTTTTGCGCCCGGCCCAGAACTTGGCGCGCTCCAGCTCATCACGGGCCTGCTGAATCTGCGTGGCACCGGCTTTTTCGAGCACTCGGCGTACCGTCTCGCAGTCGTCATCTACGTCCGCTTCAACGCCATCAAGCTCGCACAGTAAAATCGCCTCGGCGTCCAGCGGGTAGCCCGCTTTGACAAAATCTTCAGCGGCCTTGATGGCAAGCTTATCCATCATTTCCAGGCCGCCTGGGATAATGCCCGCCGCAATAATATCGCCCACCGCGCGGCCGGCTTTTTCAACGTCGTCAAAGCTTGCCATCAAGACTTTGGCGGTCTCCGGTTTGGGCAGCAGCTTGACGGTAATTTCGGTGACCACACCCAGCATGCCTTCTGAGCCGTTCATCAGTGCGAGCAGATCAAAACCCGGCGCATCCAGCGATTCGGCGCCCAGCGTCATGCGCTCACCTTCAATGGTCAGCACATCAACGCGCAGTACGTTGTGTACGGTCAGACCGTATTTAAGGCAGTGTACGCCGCCGGCGTTTTCCGCCACGTTGCCGCCAATCGAGCAGGCAATTTGCGATGACGGGTCGGGGGCGTAGTAAAGCCCGTAAGGCGCGGCCGCCTCGGAAATGGCCAGATTGCGCACCCCAGGCTGCACGCGGGCCATGCGTGCATCAGGGTCAACGCTCAGTATCTTGTTAAACCGCGACATCACAAGCAGTACGCCCTGCTCAAGCGGCAGCGCGCCGCCGGAAAGGCCGGTTCCCGCACCTCGCGTCACCACTGGTACGTCTAATGCGTGGCAGCGTTTTAACAGGGCTTCGACCTGGTCAAGGTTTTCGGGCAGCGCTACCAGCATGGGCAATACCCGGTAAGCGGCCAAGCCATCGCACTCGAAGGGGCGCAGATCTTCTTCACGGTGGAGCAGGGTCAGGGTCGGCACTGCCTGCTGTATATCGGTTAAAACCTCGGTTTTATCACGGCGGGCAAGCTCGCCATCAAGACGCTCATCAAAGAGGATATTCATCACAACATCCCAGGTTTTTTATCGTTTAAGGTAACCGCACGGTCAATCAAGCATGGGTCAATCTGAGCTGTTTTTGTATGCCTGTCCAGAGTGTGGTGCAATGGTCAGACCAGTAATTGGTCGATAATCATGCAATGTTGAGCTTGATAGTTACGGTACGATGAGGTTTATCTTATGGATCATCTAGGTGGGCTTTTGAAAGGAACGAGCATGGGCTTTTCCAGTGAAGACATGTCCATGGGCAGGCGTACGCCTGAAAACGTAGCGGCCCGGCTGGAGCGTTTGATTCTGGAGGGTGTTTTTCGCCCTGGACAGCTGTTGCCGTCAGAAAGGCGGCTGTGCGAGCGGCTCAAGGTGTCACGCGCCTCGCTACGTGAAGGCCTACGGATTTTGCGTAGTAGAGGGATGATCGAAACGCGCCAGGGCCACGGTTCAACCGTGGCGTCGCTTCTGCCCATGCAGGATAAAAGCCCGCTGATGCACCTGTTTCATGACCATCCGCGCACGCTGTTTGATTTACTCGAAGTGCGCGCTCTGCTGGAAGGCGAGTCGGCGTTTTTGGCCGCCAGGCGAGGCACGTCCATGGATCGCGTGCTGATTACTAGACGCTACCGGGAAATGGCGGATTATGCCGAGCATTCAGATCCTATCGATGTGGAGCGTCTGGCGCGGCTGGACCACGCGTTTCATTTGGCAGTTTCCCAGGCGTCCCACAACCCCGTGCTGGTGCATACGCTACAAAGCCTGACCGATCTGCTGCTGAGCTCGGTGTTTGCTTCCGTCAAGCACCTTTATCATCGCGAGGGCCCGCGCGAGATGATCAACCGCCAGCATGCAAAGCTTCACGATGCCGTGGTATCCGGCGATGCCGAGCAGGCACGCCAGGTCGCGCTTGAGCATCTCACCAGCATTACCGAGCTTTTGCGTGAGCTGGAGGCAGAAAGCGAGCGCCTGGAGCGCTCCGCGATGCGTATGGAACCCTGGTAGCACGTTTATGCGTTAACAACGCTATGCCCTTCATCAGGCGCTTCATCTTCGATCACCCCAGCTAACGTCGCCACTTCAAGCTTATTGCACAGGTGGTCGCGCAGAATCTGGCCGAGCAGCTGGCTATCGCGCTTTTCCAGCGCATTGATCATGTTTTCATGATCCTTGACCGCCTGATCCCAAAACGCCTGGGTCATCTTTTTCGAGTAGCGCACGCGTTTTACGCGCTGACTAAGATTGCTGTACATCTCCTGAAGCACTTCGTTTTTAGAGGCGGCCAAAATACCTTCATGGATCTGCCGATTAAGCTCAAAATAGGCTTTTAAATCATGCTGATGATAGTGTTCGAGCATGTTGTTGTGCAGCTTGCGAATGGCGGTAATTTCCTTGTCGGTGATATGCTGGCAGGCCAGTTCGCCGGATAAACCTTCCAGCGCCGCCATAAGATCGTAAGTGTCCTTGACCTTCTTGAAGGTTAGGCGAACCACCCGGGCGCCGCGGTTGGGCAGCAGCTCAATCAGGCCTTCGGTCGCCAGCACCTTGAGTGCTTCTCTCAGGGGAGTGCGCGAAACGCCAAATTTTTCACACAGCTGTTTTTCTGATATCCGCTCGCCAGGCGACAGCTCGCCATGCTCGATAAGATCGCCAATACGGTCGGCGACTTCGCGATATAAATTGCGCTGCAGTATCTTCGTCATTGTTCTCTTCCTTCTCGGTCATCCACCTGGCGATCCTACCAAGCTTTGTACAGTACTTTTGCATGGTGCTAATAAAATTTAGCTGTCTTCCCGCTTGGTATAGTGGCGAGTCTACCTATGATCTGCAAAAGTAATTATGAATTCAATATTAACCAGGGTATAAAAAAAAATGTTGGTGAAGCGTATTCGACCTCTCCTGATATTAGGAGAAATTAGCATTTAACAAGGATAACAAGGAGCTATCAATGGTAGGTAACGTATATCTTGCAAGCGTGCAGTTAACCCGAGCCCAGGCCCGAGCAATGGCGGAAGGGGCGATTACCCAAGCCCGGGAAGCTGACCTTACGCCATTGACCATCGTGGTGCTGGATGGTGGCGGCCACGTCGTGGTGGCTGAGCGTGAAGATGGATGCGCGCCGTTGCGCTACGCCGTGGCGCAAGGCAAAGCCTATGCCGCGCTAGGCATTGGTGTTGCCAGCGGCGTGACAGGGGAGCGCAATCAAGAGCGACCGGCCTTTCTAGCCAGCGTAGCGGCCGCTTCTCAAGGTCGGTTTACCCCTGTGGCCGGTGGTGTACTCATTCTTGATGATAAGGACTGCGTGATTGGTGCCGTAGGCATCAGTGGGGCATCGTCAAGCGAAGATCAGCAGGCCGCCATTGCCGGTATTGAGGCCGCAGGGTTCAAGTGGGGGCTTGAGCCTACGCTTGATTAACGTATTCCTTTGTAGGGTTATCAACAAAAGCGCCTCAACGCAGGCGCTTTTTTTATGGCTGACAGTTTTTACGCTTATCGCCTACAGATGATTGCTTGTAAATCAAACGGCTGTGAAGCACGACTTTCGATCAATACGAAAGTTTAATACCTAATTTTGAATTTTGAATTCAAATTGAATGAGTGCACAGGAGCGGTGTACGCGTCGCAGGGATGCGACAACTGAATGAGCGTGCAAGGTTCATCGGGCCACAAGCCCCGGTGGCAACGATCCAACAACAATAAGTTTCTCTTGGAGTGCTCTATGAAATTTTTCAAAACAACAATTTTGACCGTTGCCGTGGCGATTGGCTTACAGGCCTCTGCGGCGAATGCCAATACGGAAGTGCGGCTGGGCCATGTGGGTGGCCCTGGTTCGCTGTTTGAAATTACTGCTAATCGCTTCGCCGAGCTTGCCAATGAACGCTTGGACGGCGTGGCTGAAGTGAATGTGTACGGTAATAGCCAGTTGGGAAGCGACGAGTCGATGATGCGCCGCTTGCGGTTGGGGTCTTTGGACCTGTCGATTCCCTCGACGGTAATGAGCTCTGAATCCGATCAGTTTGCGTTATTTGAAATGCCCTACCTGATCAAAGACCGTGAACACATGAAGCGGGTTCGCGATGAAGTCGTCCGTGGGCCGCTTTATGAAGCAGCTGAAGCGCGCGGTTTTAAAATTATCGGGGTATGGGAAAACGGTTTTCGTCAGATCACCAACAACGTAAGACCTATTGTCGTGCCGGAGGACCTGGAAGGCATCAAGCTGCGTACGCCAAGCGGCGTATGGCGTATTGAGATGTTCAGAAGCTACGGTGCCGCTCCTTCGCCAATGTCGCTTTCTGAAGTGTTCGTGGCGCTGCAAACCGGCGCAATGGATGGTCAGGAAAACCCCCTGATTCAAACCTATTCTTCGCGTTTTCAGGAAGTTCAGGACTATCTCTCCTTATCCAATCACGTCTATACGCCCGCTTATCTGACCGCGGGTGCCAGCTGGAATCGCCTGCCTGAAGAAGTGCGCACAGTGCTCGAGGAAGTCGCCTTGGAAATGGAAGACTTCGCTCTTGAAGAGGGTTTGCGCCTGGATGAAGAGACGTTGGTAAAAATGCGTGATGAAGGCATGGAAGTGAATGAAGTCGACTTCGACGCCTTTGTTGAAGCCTCTCAGGCCATTTATGACAAGTTTGCCAACGATGTCGACGGTGGTCAGGAACTTATCGATACGGTAGCTGGGCTACGCGACTAAGCCAGTTAACCGTCTCTTAGAGGCGCAATGCCTGCGTACAGGGGCGCCTCAACGTTCTGGAGGTTTTAATGAGTGCTTATACCAAGTTCAAGAACGCCTATTTCTCGTTTCTTGAGGGGATTGTGGTGGTCTTGGTTATTGCCCTGGCAGGCGTTGTCACTATCGGATTCGTTACGCGCTATCTCGGCTTCCCATTGAGCTGGTACGACGAGCTGGCTGCCGTGCTGCTGGCATGGGTGACGTACTACGGAACGGCACTGGCAGCCGCCAAGGGGGCGCATATTACCTGCCCAAGCGTATTGAATATGTGCCCGCCGTCGATCCGCGTGCCGATTGCCTTACTGGCTGAGGCCATCACCATCGGCTTTTTCATATTTCTTGGTCTGGCAAGCTACCAGGTAATGCTGATTCTTGAAGGCGTCAATATGGTCAGCCTGCCGTCCATCTCCATGCAGCTTACCCAATCGGCCATTCCCGTAGCTTCTGTACTATTCATTATCGCTGAACTGCTGCGCTTACCTGACGTGCTGAAAAGCGCTCGCGGCAAAGGGTTTATCGATCACGAACTGGAAGAAGCTGGTATCGATGCCGAAGAAGTCGAAGCCGTCAGCACTCAACAGCGAGGGTAAGTAGCCAGCATGACCATACTGTATATCTTCATCGCATTGATCGTGCTGATTCTGATCAATGTGCCGGTGGCCGTTGCCCTGGCGTTAGTCGGCACCATTGCCACCTTTATGACCTACGGCAGCATGGCGATGCCGACGGTCGGCATGACTATGTTCGAGGGGGCCACGAACTTTCCCCTGATCGCCATTCCGCTGTTTATCCTGGCCGGTGCGATCATGAATGCATCGAGTATCTCGCGGCGTTTGATCGATTTGGCCATGGCCATGGTCGGGTTTATCAAGGGCGGGCTTTCCATGGTGACTATTGGAGCTTCGGTATTTTTCGCTGAAATCTCGGGGTCATCGGTGGCGGGGGTGTCGGCGATCGGCAGTATCCTGATTCCGGCCATGCGTAAAAAGGGCTACTCGAAAGAGTTTGCCGCCTCCATCTCTTCATCCGCGGCGAGCCTTGCGATCATTTTGCCGCCGTCGATTCCCATGATCCTGTACGCGGTGATGTCCGGTGAGTCCGTGGTACAGATGTTTGTGGCGGGTATTTTTCCTGGGCTTTTAGGCGCCATGGGGCTAGCCGCCATGTGTTACTACCTTGCCCGAAAATACAACTTTCCTTCTGAAGGGCGTTTCCGGGTATCTGTACTCTGGAAAGCCCTGAAGGAAGCGGTTTGGGCGCTGCTGATTCCCGTCATTATCCTGGGCGGAATTTTTGGTGGCTTTGTGACGGCAACCGAAGGCGCGGCCCTTGCTGTGTGCGTGGCGATCTTTATCAGTGCGGTGGTGTATCGCGAGTTTACGATCAAAAACTTTATCGACTCGTGCAAAAGTGCTGGTGTGCAAACGGCGGTAGTAATGCTGCTGGTGGCGGCTTCTGCGGTGGTGGGCAGCTATCTCACCGAGACCCGCGTGCCCCAGGAAATTGCCATGCAGATCAGCGATCTGACGGATAACAAATACGTCATTCTGGCCCTTTTGAACGTCATCTTCCTGATTTTGGGAATTTTCCTGCACTCGGCCGCGGCGATTATTCTGGTCGTGCCTATCGTGCTGCCGCTTGTCCTGGAAGTGGGTATCGATCCGCTGCACTTTGGCTTGATTGTCACGCTGAACCTGGCGATTGGACAGCAGACGCCGCCCGTGGCCAGCGTACTAATTGCCGCATGCTCGATTGCCAAATCGGATATCTGGGCGACGTCCAAAACCAACCTGTGGTTTATCGCGGTGCTGTTCACGATTTTGATGATCAACACCTATATCCCCGCGTTTGCACTGGCGCTGGTTAACTTTATCTACGGCTAAGGGAGTCATTTATGAAAGATTCACATGATTCACCGCTAACCGACAGCGTGCATTTTGAAATTCGCGACGGTGTTGCCTGGATCGGTTTTAACCGCCCGCAAAGCCGCAATGCAATGACCTGGGAGATGTACAACGCCCTGGAACACTACTGCGATGTTCTGGCGGGTGATGACGAGGTTCACGCCGTGGTGCTTCACGGGGTAGGCGGCGAGGCGTTTGTTGCGGGCACGGATATTACCCAGTTTGCCAACTTTTCAAAGCCTGACGATGCCATCGGCTATGAACGCCGGATCGATCAGGTGGTGGGCAAGCTCGAGCGCTTCCCCAAGCCGACCCTGGCGTTGATTGAAGGGGCCTGCGTGGGTGGCGGTGCCGCGCTTGCCCTGGTATGCGACTTCCGCTACGCCACCTCGACCATGAAGTTCGGGGTGCCCATCGCCAAGACTTTGGGCAATACGCTGTCGATCAATAACGTATCACGCCTGATCGACATGGTCGGCGTGGCTCGCACCAAGGAAGTGCTGATGATGGCGCGGCTATTTGGCGCTGAAGAAGCGCACGCCACCGGGCTTGTGAACCACGTCTTTGCCGCCGAGACCATTTACGCTGACGTCGCCAAGCTCGCAGCAGACTTTGCCAAGCGGGCGCCGCTTACCCTGCAGGCCAGCAAAGCATTGATCAACCGTGCGCTTGAGCAGCGAAGGCTTGAAGCGGATGCCAGCGATGACTGGGTAACGACCTGCTATATGAGCCGCGACTTTGCCGCTGCCGTGGGTAAGTTCGTCAATAAAACGTCGTTTGAGTGGACGGGCCGCTAAACAAGAAGGAGGAAGGCATATGCTTCCCTTACAAAATATAAAAGTGCTGGACGTCTCCCAAATCATGGCAGGGCCTTACTGCACCATGGTGCTGGCCGATATGGGCGCTGAGGTCATCAAGGTTGAAAAGCTCAACGGCGGTGATGATAGCCGCCAGATGGGACCTTATGTGAATGGGGAATCCACCTGCTTTTCGCAGATCAATCGCAATAAAAAAAGCATTTCACTCAATCTCAAGGACGAACGGGCAAGGCAGATATTCTACCGCCTGGCGGGTGATGCCGATGTAATCGTCGAGAACTACCGGCCAGGCGTTACTAAATCGCTGGCGATCGATTACGACACCATCAAAGCCATCAACCCCGGTATCGTTTACTGCTCGATTTCAGGTTATGGCCAGACCGGCCCCTACAGCCATAAAGGTGGGTTCGATCTAGTAGCCCAGGGCATGACCGGACTGATGTCGATGACCGGCGAGGAGGGAAGGCGTCCGCTGAAAACCGGGATTGCGGTTTACGATATCGGGGCGGGCATCACCGCGGTCTACTCAATACTCGCGGCGCATATTCATAAGATGACCACCGGTGAAGGCCAGCATATTGATATTGCGATTACCGAGTGTGGCTTGCCTTGGTTTACCTGGGAAGCGGCGGCGTACTTTTCTGAGGGCACGGTGCCGGGCCCGACTGGATGGCGCCACCGGGTATCGGCACCTTATCAGGCGGTAAAAGCGCGCGACGGGTATTTGATGCTGGGCTGCGCCAACCAGCGTACCTGGGAGCGGTTTTGCCGCGACGTATTGAAGCGTGAAGCCTTGATGGAAGACCCGCGCTTTATCACCAACCACGACCGTGGCCAGCACGTTGATGAGCTGGAAGCGCTGCTCGAAGAGTTGATGGCCGAGGCAAGCGTGGATGAGTGGTTAACGCTTTGCGATAGCGCTGGCGTGCCTGCCGGGCCTATCAATAATTTCGCCGATGCCATGGCCGATGAGCACTATCTGGCCCGCGGCATGGTGGAAGAGATGGAACACCCGGTAATGGGCAAAATGAAAACCATCGGCTTTCCCAGCAAGTTCTCCCTGACGCCTTCGACAATACGCAGCGCAGCACCGCTGTTTGCGCAGCATACCGATGAGGTGCTTGAGGGAATGGGCTTTGCTGATGACGAACTAAGCTACCTGCGGGCTGAGGGCTGCATCAGGTAGGTTTTTTTAAAACCCATAAATGCATTCATTATCCATTTTTTCAGGCTTTAACCGGCAACAATAACAAGAGGCACACACCATGCTGAAACTCGACTTTCACCCATCCGGCCGTCATTTTCTGCAGATCCCAGGCCCATCACCGGTGCCAGACCGCATATTGCGCGCAATGAGTCTACCCACCATTGACCACCGTGGGCCTGAATTTGGCGCCTTGGGGCTGGAGCTACTGTCCAAGGTTAAAAAGGTCTTTAAAACAGAGCACCCGGTGATTATCTATCCGGCCTCGGGTACCGGCGCCTGGGAAGCAGCACTCGCTAACACCATGTCGCCGGGCGATCAGGTGTTGATGTTCGAGACCGGCCACTTTGCCACGCTATGGCAGAAAATGGCGCTGCGCCTGAGTCTTGTGCCTGAGTTTATCGGCCTGCCGGGTTATGAGGGCTGGCGTCAAGGCGTTCAGGCCGACATGATCCAGGAACGCCTCACCAATGACCCCGAACACGCCATTAAAGCGGTGTGTGTAGTGCATAACGAAACCTCAACCGGGGTAACCAGCGATATCGCAGCCGTGCGCCGCGCTATCGATGCCGCCGGGCACCCGGCGCTTCTTATCGTGGATACCATTTCCGGACTTGCCAGCGCCGACTATTGCCACGATGAGTGGGGCGTGGATGTCACCGTATCCGGCTCACAAAAGGGGCTGATGCTGCCGCCGGGGATTAGCTTTAACGCGCTTTCACCCAAGGCGATTGAAGTTAGCCGGGAGGCCAAGCTTCCCAGAAGTTTCTGGGCTTGGGATGAAATTCTGGAAGCCAACCAGAAGGGCTACTGGCCGTATACGCCCAGTACTAACCTGCTGTATGGCCTCAATGAAGCGCTGGATATGCTGCTGGATGAAGGCATTGACCACGTGCTGGCGCGCCATCAGCGCTGGGCCGCTGGCGTGCGTACGGCGGTCGAGGCCTGGGGGCTGGAAATTCAGTGTCAGGATCCGGCGCTTTATTCCCCTGTACTCACGGGTGTCGTGATGCCTGAAGGAGTCGATGCCGATGAGATTCGCAAGATTATCTACGAGCGCTTTGATTTGTCGCTAGGCATGGGGCTGGGCAAGGCCAAAGGCAAGATGTTCCGCATCGGCCACCTGGGCGACTGCAATGATCTTACCCTGATTGCCACGCTGGGCGGCTGTGAAGCCGGGATGAAGCTTGCGGACGTTAACTTACAGGGCAGTGGCGTCACGGCTGCTCTGGACTACTTTGCCAACAATCCGCTTAGCACAGGCACTTCAGAGCGTTAATGATGGGGAGAGTCACATGACATCACTGACGAAACAGCCCCCATTGCGCGACGCCAGAATTAAACCCGTCGGGGAGCTGGCGGCGCGCTTAAGCCGGGAAATGGCAGGCGACGTGTTGTTTGATCAGGCAACCCGGGGGCGCTATGCCACCGACGCCTCGATCTATCAGGTTACTCCGGTGGGCGTGGTGATCCCCCGCCACCAGGAGGATCTCAAGATTGCTCTGGATATCGCCCGTGATGCCCGTGTGCCGGTGCTGGCGCGCGGTGCAGGCACTAGCCAGTGTGGCCAGACGGTCGGCGAGGCGCTGGTTATCGACACCACGCGCTGGCTTAACCAGATCATCGAGTTCGACGCTGAAGCGCAGACGGTGGTGGTGGAGCCCGGCATGGTGCTTGATCACCTCAACGCCTGGCTAAAGCCTTACGGGCTCTGGTACCCGGTGGATGTTTCGACCAGCGCCCAGTGCACCATCGGCGGCATGGCCGGCAATAACTCCTGCGGATCGCGCTCGATCTATTACGGCAATATGGTGCATAACGTAATGGGCATCGACGCGATACTCGCCGATGGCTTTGAAGCACGGTTTAGCTTTGTAGATAGCCTGGCCGAGGGCTCTCGGGAGCAGCAGCTCGCCCAAAAGGTCAAGGCGATTGCCGAGCGCGTCAGCCCGGAGATTCGCGAGCATTTTCCTAAAGTGCTGCGCCGTGTCGGGGGTTATAACCTGGATCTGTTCGACTGCCAGAACCCCATCCCTTATGACCCCGAGGGCCGATTAAATTTAGCTCACCTGCTGATTGGCTCGGAAGGCACGCTTGGGGTAAGTAGCCGCATCAAGCTGCGGCTTTCCCCGCTACCCAGCCAAAAGGTGCTGGGCGTGGTGAATTTTCCCACCTTCTATCAGGCGATGGATTTAACCCAGCATATCGTCAAGCTCGGCCCCATGGCGGTCGAGCTGGTCGATAAAACCATGATTGAGCTTGCCCTTGAAAACCCCGCGTTTCGTCCGGTGATAGAGAAAGCTCTAATCGGCAAGCCCGAAGCCATCTTGCTGGTGGAGTTTGCCGGTCACGATCACGCCGAGCAACTGGCGGCGCTGAGCGCGCTTAACGAGTTAATGGGTGATTTGGGGCTGCCGGGTAGCGTGGTGAATATGCCCGAAGCAAAGGAGCAGAAAGCGCTTTGGGATGTGCGCAAGGCGGGGCTCAATATCATGATGAGCATGAAGGGCGACGGCAAGCCGGTCTCGTTTATTGAAGACTGCGCCGTGCCTCTTGAACATCTGGCCGAGTACACGGACAAGCTTACCGAGGTGTTCAACCGCTACGGCACCGAAGGGACCTGGTATGCCCATGCCGGCGTGGGTACGTTGCACGTACGGCCGATTCTGGACATGCGCCGCGATGGCGCTGAAAAAATGCGCGAGATCGCCGAACTGGCTTCCTCGCTGGTGCGTGAATACAAAGGCGCTTACTCCGGTGAACACGGCGACGGCATCTGTCGTGGCGAATGGGTCGCCTGGCAGTTTGGCGATACGCTTAACAATGCCTTTCGCGAGATCAAGGCGCTGTTTGACCCGCAGAACCTGTTCAACCCCGGCAAGATCGTCGATACCCCGAAAATGGATGACGAGCGCTATTTCCGGTTCCCCAGAACGTATCAGACGATTCCGATTACGCCGGTGTTTGATTGGTCAGCCTGGAACGTAAAGCGCGACCCGTTAACCGGCGAGCAGACGCCGCCCGGTACCGCAGGCGATCCTACCCATGGACTCGCCATGGCGGTCGAAATGTGCAACAACAACGGCCACTGTCGCAAGTTTGATGCAGGCACCATGTGCCCAAGCTTTCGAGCGACCAAAGACGAGCAGCATTTAACGCGGGGGCGGGCCAATACGCTGCGCTTGGTGCTTTCGGGCCAGCTCGGCGAGGAGGGGCTTGCCAGCGACGCTGTTAAAGAAGCGCTCGACCTGTGTGTTTCCTGCAAGGGCTGTAAACGCGAATGCCCGACCGGCGTGGATATGGCCAAGTTCAAGATTGAAGCGCGTACCGCGCGCGCCAAAGCGAAAGGCCTGTCGCTGCGTGATCGCATGGTCGGTGAGATGCCGCGCTATGCGCCGTGGGCGAGCCGCTTTTCAGGCTTAATGAACTATGTGGAGCGCACCCCGTTTCTGGCCAACCGAGTCAAAAAGACGCTCAATTTTGCCCCGGAGCGAGCACTGCCTGCCTTCAAAGGTAACTTCCTGGCAGGCAACCACAAAGCGGCAAGTCACGAAGTCGCTGAGCGCGAGGTACTGCTGTTTGTCGATACCTTCAATAATTATATGGAAGGCGACAACGCCAAAGCCGCTAAGCGCGTACTGGAAGCCGCCGGGTATCGGGTACACCTCAACGTCACTAAGGGCCAGCGGCCGCTGTGCTGTGGGCGTACTTATCTATCCTCCGGCCAGTTCGAGAAAGCCAAGGCAGAAGCCAGGCGAACGCTTGATCACTTGATGCCGTTTATCGATCGCGGCGTGGCGGTCGTGGGGCTTGAACCATCGTGTCTTTTCAGCATGCGCGATGAGTTCCTGCAGTATGGGTTTGGTGAACAAGCCCGAGCGCTCGCCGACTCGGCGTATTTATTTGAAGAGTTTCTGGTGACTGCCCATGAGGCCGGTGAGCTGCCGCTGGCACTCAAACATTCAGGTTATAAGCAGGCCCTGCTGCATGGCCATTGTCATCAAAAGGCCTTTGATGCGCTGCGCCCGGTCGAACAGGTGCTACGCTGGGTGCCGGGGCTTGAGGTCAAAACCATCGAGTCTTCCTGCTGCGGTATGGCGGGGAGCTTTGGCTATGAAGCCGAGCATTACCAGGCCTCGCTTAAAATGGCTGAGCTTTCGCTTCTGCCGGCCATTCGTGAAGCTGAAGAAGACGCTGTTCTGGTTGCCGACGGTACCAGCTGCCGCCACCAGATTAAGGATGGCAGTGGCCGAGAAGCTATTCATGTTGCCCGACTGCTGGAACAGGCGTTAGCCTAACCAAGAAGGCGATTAATAATAATGATCAGGAGGTTAATGTGGCTATTTACCAATATGGTGAGCACCGCCCAGCGATACACGAAGACGTGTATGTCGCGGACACGGCGGATGTGATCGGGCAGGTGACCTTAAGCGCGCGTTCAAGCGTGTGGTATCAGGCCGTGCTACGCGGTGACAGCGATCACCTGGAAATAGGGGAAGAGAGCAATATTCAGGATGGCGCAGTACTGCATGCTGACCCCGGCTACCCACTTAAAGTAGGTAAAGGTGTAACGGTCGGCCACCAAGCAATGCTACACGGCTGTACCGTGGGCGATGGCTGCCTGATCGGTATTCAGGCTGTCGTGCTCAATGGCGCGGTAATTGGTGAAAATAGCCTGGTAGGTGCAGGCGCGTTTATTAAAGAAGGCGCCACTTTTCCCCCCAACTCCCTGATTGTTGGCTCGCCCGCTCGGGTAGTGCGGGAACTCTCGGCGGATGCCGTAGAAGGTTTAAAGCTAAACGCACAAAGCTACGTTATCAAAGGCCAGCAGCATGCCAAGGAGTTAAAGCGAATCGATTAGCCGTATGTCATAAACAGGCGCTCAATAAAAACCCCAGACAGTGTCTGGGGTTTTTTATGCCAATAGCTTGTTAGGCCTACATCAGCGTATCGGTAATTCCAATCACGTAAAAAGCGATTAACGCGATAATACCGGTAAACACCAGGTAGTAGATGGTCGGGATAATCGTTTTACGAATCGTCGCGCCTTCGCGGCCAAGTAAGCCTACGGTTGCCGAGGCTGCGACCACGTTATGAATCGCGATCATATTACCCGCTGCCGCACCGACGGCCTGAAGCGCAACCATCATGGCTGTAGATAGCCCCAGGGTTTGAGCAACGTTAAACTGGAACTCTGCCAGCATCAGGTTGGAAACCGTGTTGGAGCCTGCAATAAAGGCGCCCATGGCACCCACGGCCGGGGCAAAGAACGGGTAGATGTCGCCAACGCCGCTGGCCACGGCCTGGGCCATCATTACCGGCATGGAAACCAAATCAGCCCCGTTAACGCCGGAGTTAATCAGGATACGCACCATCGGAACCGTGAACACCAGCACGAAACCGGCGCCGAAAATCGTCTTGGTGGATTCCGACACTGCCGCGCTGATCTTCTGGGGATTCATGCGGTGCAGGAAATAAGTTATTAATACCACCGCGATAATGATGCCGCCCGGCAGATACAGGGGTTGAACACCACCGCTGACACCGGCTTCGCCAAGAATATTATTCCAGCTCAGGTTGATCGAGGTAAGTGCCACACGCAGTGGTTCAATGGTCCGCGAGGCGACCAGGAACAACGCCAGCAGTACGTAAGGAATCCAGCCCTTAAGGGTCGACATCGGGGCCTTTCCAGCCACATCGTCCAGCTTGATCTGCAGGTTACCAATCCACTCATCCGGCCAGGAAGTAGACTCAGGGAAGTCCCAGGTATCTTTGGGCAGCAAGAAGCCTTTACGCGCCGCGGGGACGACGATCGCCAGGCCGACCATGGCACCAATCATGGAGGGGAATTCAGGTCCCAAGAGCACGCCTACCAGCATGTACGGTACAACGAAGCAGATACCGGTAAAGATGGCGAACGGCGTAATCGAAAGGCCCTCCTTCCAGGAACGGTTCGCCCCGAAAAAACGCACCATCATGATTACGAGTATCAAGGGCATCAGGATACCCACGATGCCGTGAGTAATAGCGACTTCGCTGGTGATCAGTCGGAAAAATTCGTTCCAGGTCGAGCCATTGGCTTCAAGCTGAGCCGTAATGCCGGCGCGATCCAAGCCGCTGCCTACCCCAACCACGACGGGCGTGCCCACAGCACCAAACGAAACGGGCGTTGACTGGATCATCATACCCACGACAACCGCTGCCAGCGCTGGGAAGCCAAGAGCAACCATCAAGGGAGCCGCTACTGCGGCGGGGGTGCCAAAACCAGAAGCCCCTTCAATAAAGCAGCCAAATAGCCATGCAACAATCAGCGCTTGAACCCGGCGGTCAGGGCTAATCCCTGAAAAACCGTTGCGGATAGCCGTAATGCCGCCCGAGTGCTTAAGGGTATTAAGCAGCAAGATAGCCCCGAAAATAATCCATAGAAGCCCTGCTGTTTGGATAAGCCCTTGAATAGTAGAAGCAACTACACGGGTAAACGACATCTCCCAAACGGTCAGACCAATGATTGCCGCAGTTAAGAAAACGATAGGCATGGCTATTTTTGCAGGTACTTTAAACCCAACAAGCAAAATACCTGCTAGCAGTAGTGGCAGGAAAGCCAAGAGAGCAAGTGTTGTTTCATTCATAGGAGAAAATCGCCCCTGTTATTTATTAGGTATGTACCGTCGTCATCTAACGTTTTAGGCGTTAAACGCGAGTAGGGTGAAAGATACGACCCGGTTCAGGAAATAACACTATTGGAAAATTGGTCTGACCAGATTGGCGGCGATTTAAGCACCCAATAAATATATGGTGTTTTTAATTAAGGTTTTGTTTTAATTGTTTTTTATAAGTATTTTTAAGCAGCATTTAAGGCGCCGTTCATTAGACTAAAAGACAGGGCTTAAAAGCTCCTCTTGTATAGCCCGTGCATTAAGCTCAAAGTCTATTAATCAGCTTTGCTGTAGCCCATCTGACCATTAACGGTAAGGATAAAAAGATGACAAGAACGCTTTATGACCTATGTGGGCGTGATGAACGATTACGTTTTTCCCCTTACTGCTGGCGCGTGCGGATGGCGCTGGCCCATAAAAAGCTTGAATTCGATACCATTGCCTGGCGGTTTGAGGACAAAGAGGCACTGGCCTTCGCTGACTACGATAAAGTCCCGGTGCTATGTGATAACGAGCAGATAATTACCGATAGCTTTGAGATCATGCGCTATCTGGATAAAGCCTACCCAGAGTCGCCTGTACTGGGCGAGGGTGTCGACTACCAGCGCGCGCTATTTTTTAAATACTTTGTCGAGCGTAGCGTAACGCCAGGGCTTTTCCGCATTGTTGCGCTGGATCTATTAGATGCTATTCATCCCGATGACCGTGACTATTTCCGTAAAACCCGTGAAGCCCGGTTTGGCATGCCCCTGGCAGAGGTCCATAACCCCGAACAGGGCAGGCAGCAGCTAACTCAGGCGTTGGCACCCGTGCGGGACCAGCTGCGCAGCAGTCCTTTTATCGATGGAGAAGCGCCGAGTGGTGCTGATTATCTGTTGTTTGGCAGCATGATGTGGGCACATACCGTATCGCTTGAGCCACTTGCCGAGCCAAACGACCCGGTGGATGAGTGGTTTAAGCGTATGTTGACGGTTCACGGCGGCGTAGCAGGCAACGCCTTAACCATTCGTGATTTAAGTTAAAAATAAATTAAGATTCTGATTTTTAATATTTTTTTTATGAGAATTTCTGACGATAGGCAAGCCGTTTAATAAAATCATGTTGCGCTGCACAAAAAGCGCTGCTAGCTTGGGGGTAGCGCTGGCCAATGCCAACGCATCAGCATCGCCTCCACCACGAACGGGCGGCGACCTGCTAGCCAACTCGAGGAGATGTCGTGATGATGAAAACTGCAGAGAACACCAATCAACAGTTTGAGTCTGCTTTTGTATCGCCCATGCGTTCTTACACGCTGGCAGCGCTCGATTATTACGAAAAGTTAATGGGTGCCCAAATTGACGCTGCTCGCGCCTACTCGGACATGACCATTTCTCAAGCTCGCACCTGGCTTGATGTTAAAGATGCCGACAGCTTCAAAAAAGCCCTGGAAAGTCAGCAGCGTGCTGCCGGTGATTTCATGGAACGTGTAAAAGGAGATTCTGAAAAAGTATCTTCTATCGGTCAGGATTTTATGCAGGAAAGCCAAAAAATGGCTGAAGAAAATACCCAGAAGGCGGTCGATAATACTCAAAAGGCGGCTGACAATGCTCAGAAAGCCGCGGGTACCAATAAGCAGTAAGCCTTTTTAAGCTGCTAACCCCCTGGCAGCGAAAAACGCTGCGCCCTTTCGGCGCGGCGTTTTTTTATGGGCGCAAGCCACGTGGACGAATTATTCGCCTAAGGCCCGGGCGGTTAACCGAAAGCAGGCAATGCGGACGATTTGCTCAATGGCCGTTGCGCGCTCGGTTAACACATCATTATGCAAGCGCTCTTCAAACGCCGCCAAAATGGCATGTCGGTCAAGACCCTTTACGGCGATAACAAACGGAAAGCCGAACTTGTTTTTGTAAGCTTCATTTAGCGCTTCAAAACGAGAAAACTCCTCTTTAGAACACTTATCTAGTCCAGCGCCTGCCTGTTCGCGAGTAGAGTCCTGGGTCAGCGCCCCCGCAAGCGCTGCTTTCCCGGCAAGATCCGGGTGGGCCTGAATAATGGCCACCTGCTGCTCAGCGGGGGCATTTTGCAACATTTTGCCCATCAGTATCGCAAGCGCCCCTGGAGAATCATGCTCTTCTCGCAGCCCTTGCTGCCAAGCCGCTTCGGCAACCCAGGGCGAGTGCTCATATATATCGCCGTAGTGAGCAACAAAAGCGCTTAGCGATTGCTCGCTAGGGCGGGGGTGCAACATTAATATGGTTTCAGAAGACATGACGATTCCTTAAGCGTGCTCTGATGCTAATCATGTATACAATATAAACACCACGAAGGTAATCTAGATCGATGACTTTGTTCGAGTCGCGATCACTCACCAGTAACAAGGAGTTGTTATGGGCCGTTTAACTACCCACGTGTTGGATACTGCAAAAGGTCAGCCGGGCAGCGGAATCACCATTGAGATATTTCGCCTGGCCGCAGGGCATCGCGAGCATGTGGGCGAAGCGGTGACTAACATGGATGGCCGCTGTGACGTGCCGCTTTTGGAAGGCGAGGCATTTACGCCCGGTGAGTACGAGCTGGTGTTTCATGCTGGAGACTATTTACGTGTCCAGGGCGTTGAAGACGATGAGCCGCGCTTTTTAGACGTTATCCCCTTGCGCTTTGGCGTAGCCGACTCAAGCCAGCATTACCATGTGCCGCTTCTGTTATCCCCCTATGGTTATTCCACTTACCGTGGCAGTTGATAGCCATCTCACCATTTGCCGATATCTCATAAAACAACGCTAAGCACGGTATGATGGTGTCCTAAAAGACGCCAGAAGGTAGGGGACAGGAGAGCTACATGAGTGATGCGCAGGCGACCGCGAAGCGAGTCGCTCCAGAAAAAGAGGCTGATGAGCGCCACGAGGCTATTTATCGCGCAGTAAGCGATGCGATTGTTGAGCAGCGCTTAAAGCCCGGCGCTCGGCTACGTGAAGATGCGCTTGCCGAGGTCTTTAGTATTAGTCGTACCGGCATTCGCAAAATATTGCAGCGCCTTGCGCTAGAGCAGTTGGTAACCCTGACGCCGCGTCGTGGGGCTAGCGTGACACGGCCTACGGCGGAAGAAGCCAAAGATGTTTTCGATGCCCGCCAGCTTATCGAATGCGGACTAATGCCCGATGTGGCAAGGCGGATTGGTGAGAAAGAAGCCGCTGAGTTGCGTGACATGGCCCGCCAAGAACGCCAGGCGCTGCGCAGCGGTCAGCAAAGCAGCGCCATCCGCCTATCAGCAGACTTTCATGTGCGTCTAGCTCAGCTATCAGGCAACGCAACGCTCGCTGAGTTTGTCGAACGACTCTGCTCGCGTTCTTCACTTATTCTCGCAGTATACGGTCATCGTGGTCATTTAGGCTGCGAATCTCATGACCACGATGACCTGATCGGATATCTGGAAACCGGTAACGGTGAACGTGCCAAGGCCTTTATGAGCCGCCATTTGAAGGCTATTGAAGCGTCACTTTCAATGGTCGAAGAAGAAGAGAACGTCCCTGATCTGCAGCAAATATTCGGTGGGTGAAGACTGGCCCAATTACCCGAGGCGCATGAAAGGCTTACATCAAGCTCCAGAACGCTTCGACCAGCGGATTTTTCAGGTTCTTCTTCAAGATAAACAGGCCGATATCATAGGGCGCCAGTTCTGGCGTCACGTCGAGCACTCGAATGCGGTCCATCAACGGACTGTTGTCGAGAACGATTTTAGGCACCACGCCAATGCCTAAGCCCAGGCTCACCATGCTGACAATGGCCTCATTACCGGTGACCTGGGCATAAATACGCGGTGAGATGTCGAGCTTGCGAAACCACTCATCCACCCGCGCTCTTGAGACACCGCTTTCCGATAGGATCATGGGAATGTTCGCCCACTCGGCCGGCGTGATCGGCGTGCCGGCTGGCGCATTCGGCACCTGCTGCTCTAAAGGGGCGATAAACAGCAAAGGTGATGTGGCGATGGGCTTGAAAGCTAGGCCGCGCGGTAGATGGGCAGGCTTTGCGGCGATGCTGAGGTCTTCCTTGCCATCCAGCACGTGGGCGATGGCGTGTTCCGGATCGCCGGTGCGCAGCTTGATCTCGATGGCCGGGTAGGCGATACGAAAGCGGCGCAGCAGCTCATGCAAAAAGCTGTAGCTTGCCGTCACCGAGCCATACAGACTGATTTCACCGCTTAACTGACCTGGGTTGTCGGTCAGCTCGTGGCGAATCAGGTTCCATTGGCTACTGGCCTCGCGGGCATACTCAAGAAACTTCTGGCCTTCCCGAGTCAACATCACGGTCCGGTTGTCGCGGTTAAACAGCGCCACGCCTAGCTCGTCTTCCATATGGCGGATGTTGCGCGACAGCGCAGAAATACTGACGTAGCACTCTTCGCTGGCCCGGCCGAAGTGCAGCGTTTCCGCTAGTGCGAGGAATTGTTTCAAGAGTTTGAAGTTCATGAGTGCCATCATAATGATGTTTTGTGAAAAAAGGGACATGCTGTTGCAAATATATCAATTTAAGAAAGAGTCGTTTTTGGGTAGATTGGTCCTACTCACACGGCGCTGACTTTTGCATCGAGCGGGCGTGTCACTTTTTTCCGGGCGGTGTTGCGACATCGACCGCGCAGAATCAACTATCAGGATGTTAATCATGGCTAACTATTTCAATACCTTGCCGTTACGCGAACAGCTTGCTCAGCTTGCAAAATGTCGTTTCATGTACAGCTCTGAATTTGCTGATGGGGTCGACGCGCTGAAAGGCAAAAAAATGGTCGTGATCGGCTGTGGCGCGCAAGGTCTCAACCAGGGCTTGAACCTGCGTGACAGCGGCTTGGACGTTTCCTACGCGCTACGTCCTGAAGCCATTGCGCAAAAGCGTCAATCCTGGAAAAACGCCTCTGAAAATGGTTTCGTGGTAGGTACCTATGAAGAGCTGATCCCGACGGCGGATGTCGTGTTGAATCTGACGCCGGATAAGCAGCACACAGCGGTAGTGAACGCCGTTATGCCGCTGATGAAAGAAGGCGCTTGCCTGTCCTACTCTCACGGTTTCAACATCGTGGAAGAGGGCATGAAGGTTCGTGATGACCTGACCGTCATCATGGTAGCGCCCAAGTGCCCGGGTTCTGAGGTTCGCGCCGAATACGTGCGTGGTTTCGGCGTTCCCACCTTGATCGCCGTACACGAAGCCAACGACCCCAAAGGCGAAGGGCTTGCCCTGGCGAAAGCTTACGCTGTGGGCACCGGCGGCCACAAGGCTGGCGTATTGATGTCTTCCTTCATCGCGGAAGTTAAGTCCGACCTGATGGGCGAACAGACGATTCTTTGTGGCATGCTGCAAACCGGTTCTATTCTCTGCTTCGACAAGATGATCGAAGAGGGTATCGAGCCGGGTTACGCCTCCAAGCTGATCCAGTACGGCTGGGAAAACATCACCGAGGCGCTTAAGTACGGTGGCGTGACCAACATGCTGGACCGTCTTTCCAACCCGGCCAAGATCAAGGCGTTCGACCTGGCCGAAGAGTTGAAAGACATCATGCGTCCGCTCTACAACAAGCACCAGGACGACATCATGAGTGGCCACTTCTCGCACACCATGATGGAAGACTGGGCCAACGACGACGCCAACCTGCACAAATGGCGTGAAGAAACCGCGGAAACCAACTTCGAGAAGACGCCTGCTGGCGACGTTGAAATTTCCGAGCAGGAGTACTTCGATAACGGCATTCTGATGGTGGCTATGGTGAAGGCGGGCGTTGAGCTTGCGTTCGAAACCATGACCGCGGCGGGCATTATCGCCGAGTCTGCCTACTACGAATCGCTGCACGAAACGCCGCTGATCGCCAACACCATCGCGCGCAAGAAACTCTACGAGATGAACGCGACGATTTCCGATACCGCGGAATACGGCTGCTACCTGTACAACCACGCCTGCGTGCCGCTCTTGGCGGACTTCATGAAGGACATCAAGTCCGATGTCATCGGTAAAGGCTTGAATGTGGGCGACAACGGCGTGGACAACGCGCGGCTGATCGAAGTCAACGATGCGCTTCGCGCACACCCCGTGGAAGCCGTCGGCGCTGTGCTGCGTGGCCACATGGCCGATATGAAGAAGATCGTTTAATTCACGGATTGAGCGTTAGCTAGTCTCAGGAAAGCCGAGCTATCCCACACGATACGCTCGGCTTTTTCGTCTCTCCTTTTTCAACCTGCAAGGAGCACGTGCATGGTGCCCTCGACCCGTCTGGCGAGTATTCAGTTAAACAGTGCGACGATCAGTTTCGAGGATCGCTTCACCCTGAGCGAGATTGACTGGACCATCGAACCCGACCAGCACTGGGTGATCACCGGCGCTAACGGCTCCGGCAAGTCGGCGCTGGCGGCGGCGCTGGCAGGTATAGGTAAGCTTGAAGCGGGCACCGTCGAAGGGCTACCCGAGCGCGTCGGGCTGGTCTCTTTCGAAGCGCAGGCTGAGCTTATCGCCGCCGAGCTTAAAAAGGACGATGCCGATATCATGGATGTGATATCGCTCGGCACGCCGGTCAGGGAAATGATTTTTGAGTACTGCCGGGACGCCGAGCTTGCCAATGATCTGGTCGAAAAATTCGGGATCACTAAACTGCTTGATCGTGCTTTTCGCAAGCTTTCCACGGGCGAAACCCGCAAGGTCATGCTGATTCGCGCACTGGCCAACCAGCCGGACCTGCTGATTCTGGACGAGCCGTTCGATGGCCTGGACGTCGACACGCTCGCCATGCTTCAGGCGCACCTCGCCGCTATCGTCGACCACGTCCCCATGGTACTGGTGCTCAACCGCTTCGACGAAATGCCGGATTTCATTACCCACGTGGCTTACCTGGATAAGGATCGTCCTGACCCGGTCAAGGGCAGTAAAAAGCGCAGAGAAGGAGGCCGCCTAGCGTTCACGGTAGACCGACAGGACGAAGCCGCCTTCAACGAGCTTTACCAGCTGCTGCATTTGAAGACCACTGACCTGCGCGTGCCCGAAGCCGACCCTGCAAGCCGGCTGCCCGTGCTCGACCCGAGCCAGCCGCTGGTGAAGCTTACCCAGGCGACGATCCGCTACGGCGATACCCTGATTGTCGATAGGCTCGACTGGACGATCGAGCGCGGCCAGCACTGGCAGCTGAGCGGCCCGAACGGCAGTGGCAAGACCTGCGTGCTGTCCCTGATCACGGGAGATCATCCGCAGTGCTACACCAACGATATTTTCGTGTTTGGATTTCAGCGCGGTAATGGCGAAAGTATCTGGCAGATCAAGCAGTTCATCGGCTACGTCTCCACGGCCCTGCAGTGGGAGTATCGCGTCAGCACCAGTTGCAGAAACGTGATCATTTCGGGCTTCTTCGACAGTATCGGCGTGTACACCAAGTCCACCGACCATCAGAAGAAGATTGCCGATCAGTGGCTCGCGCTACTGGGTATGCAGGCGCGCGCCGACCAGCCGTTCAACAAGCTCTCCTACGGCGACCAGCGGCTCTTGCTGATCGCCCGCGCCATGGTCAAGCACCCGCCGCTTCTGATACTCGACGAGCCGTGCCTGGGCCTTGACGACATGAACCGCCAGCTCGTGCTCGCGCTGATCGAGAAAATCTGTGAAGGTAACGAAACCACGGTGCTCTACGTCAATCACCACACCGAAGACCGGATAAAGGAGATAGACAACCATTTGACGCTTGATAAAAACCACTAGACTACGGCTTTTTCGTAGCCGCTTGTGCACTAAAAAAGCGCCATCGGCACTCAGCCGGTGGCGCTTTCAAATCGTCTGAACGGTCAGTTAAAGCTCCCTTATCTCAACTTGCCTTCTGCTCGGTAAAGGTGGGCGCTGCCTTAAACTGTCGTATCAAGCCAAAGTAAAACGCGCCTCCTAGTCCTGCGCCAATTAGCCAACCGTAGCCATCCAGGCTTGAGAGGGCGGGTACTAATACCGTAGAAAGCGAGAACAGTGCAGCGGCGCCAAAGGCGATCAGGGCGCGGCTATTCCAGCCGTTCACATAGTAATACGCGCTGCTGGGGGCTGAGGAAAAGAGCTCCTGCATATTTAAGTGCTGACGCTTAATCAGATAGTAATCCACCACAATAATGCCGTAGAACGGTGCAACGATAGCGCCCAGGGCGTTCACAAAGCCGGGTACGCCAATCTGACTAATCACCGAGACCCACAGCGCACCCACAAAGAAGGCGATAACGGCAGTAATTAGGCCGCCTGTCTTAAAGCTGATTTTGCTGGGAAATAGATTCGCCAGATCATAAGCGGGCGGAATAAAGTTAGCGACTAGATTAATCCCCACGGTAGCGGCAAAGAAGGTAAGAGCGGCGATAATGGTCAGCGGTAGCGAATCCACGCGCTCAACAATATCGGCGGGGTTAGTTAGCGCCTCGCCAAACAGTACCAGGGTACCTGCGGTGATAATGAGAGCGATAAATGAGAAAAACGCCACGTTAAGCGGCAGCCCAAGCAGGTTGCCCAGCTTCATTTGGCGTTCGGTTTTTACAAAGCGTGTGAAGTCGCCAAAGTTGATAACCACTGCCGCAAAGTAGGCCACCATGGTGCCTACAATGGCAAGAAATGCCCCCACGGTGCTAACGTCTTGCTCACCGCTGCCGCTAAAGATAGTACCAATCGCGGGTAACAGTTCATCTCCCGCCTGGTACCAAACAATACCCATCAGCACTAGCATTACCACGTAAACCAACGGACCTGCTAAGTTCAAAAAATGCTTAATACGGTCAATACCTTGCAGAAAAATCGCAATTTGAAAAAGCCATACGATTACAAAGGATATCCACGCAACACCTGAAAGACCCAGAAAGGTCGCGCCGCTGCCCGCACCGATAAAAGCAGTGATTAGCAGGGCGACTGCCGTCGATGCGAAATAGGTCTGCACGCCGTACCAAAAAATACCCACAATCGCGCGTAGCATGGCGGGTAGGTTGGCGCCGCGTACGCCCATGCTGGCACGCACCATGACCGGAAAGGGAATGCCGTACTTTACGCTTGGTTTGCCCGTTAGATTTACCAAAAACATTACGATTACGCCGGCAAGAATAATCGCTGTCATCACTGCCCAGCCGTTCAAGCCATAGGTGAGGAACAACGATGCCGCCAGGGTGTAGCCAAACAGGCTCTGAATATCGTTGGACCACACATTAAAGATTTCAAACGCGCCCCAGTTACGCTGCTGTGGTTTTAAAGGGGCCAGGTCTTCGTTATAAAGCGTTGGGTCGATCTGCTTTATATCGAGGTCGCTGTTAGACGGTTGCTCATGCATGACAGACTCTCTTTGCATTAGTCGCTAGCACGGCTACACGTGTGTAGCCGTTGCTTGGAAGAAGTTATTGTGTAAAACGCTGGCAAGGAGCCCAGTGCTTCATTAACAGGTAATAGGTCACCCCGGCTGGAATTAAGCTTGCATACCATGAAACCGTTGAGAACGAGAGCGCTGCGACGATACCTACCGCCGTAGCGATAAGCGCCGCTTTGTTAACCCCTTGATAAGGACCGGTAGGATCGTAGAGTTTGCTTATATCCAGAGTGCGGCGGCGGATGATGTAGTAATCGACCACTAAAATGGCAAAGATGGGGCCAAGAAATGCCGAGTAGGTTTGCACAAACATCTGCAAACCAGCCGCCGATCCGGGCTGAACCAACTTCCAGGGGAAGGTGGCAAAGGCGAGTAAACCCACGATCACGGTGGCAATCGGAAATTTAATCTTGAACACGTCCATGAGCACGTAAGTGGGCGGCACCACATTATTAAGTACGTTGGTGGTAACCTGAGCAAAGGCAATAAACAGCAGGGTGATCATTAAAAGCGGGGTGTTATCGACCGCGTTGGCAAACACCTGAATGGGGTCTGCCGTGCCGGTCGCCTCTGATACCATATAGCCAATCAGGCCCATAAACAGCGTGCAGGGTAGAATCGACATCGCATAAATAGTGGTAAGCAGACCTTTTCCGGTGCCTTTTTTGTGCTCGCGAGAGTAGTCGCTAACGTTAAGCATCATGGTGCTATAGATGCCTAAAAACAGCATGGTGGCACTCCAGAACGGCATGCCCCATGAGCCTTCCATGGTGAAGAGGCTGGTAGATAGCTCATCGCCATAGCGCTGCACCGTGGCGTAGAACATGTACATCAGCGAGCCCAAGATAAACGCGCTGCCGATATTCTCCAGCCACTTAATACCCTGAAAGCCCATGACGGAAAGGCCAATTTGCAGGAACTGGAAGGTAATAAAGTAAAACACCAGATTATCAAAGCCGAACAGGGTGGCCGACACCATGTTGAGTGCCCCCGCACCAATCCAACTTTGAAAGCCGTACCACACCACGGCAGGTAGTGCGCGAACCAGGCCGGGGATGCGAGTTCCGGTAAACCCAAAGGCGCTGCGCGCTTGCACCATAAACGGAATGCCGTACTTGTAGCCCGCTGCGCCGTTGATCGCGAGCGCAATGCCAATCACAAAACAGCCAATCGCAATGGCAAGTGTTGCCTGCAACAGGTTTAACGTACCCACCACGCTTGACCCCATGGCGAAGGTGCCAATGGATACGCAGCCGCCAAACCACGCTAGAAAATAGGAACCTCGTCCCATAATCCGGGTGTGTTGTGGAGCCAGGCTCTCAGCCCCTAAACTTTTCGTGCCTAACGCTGCGTTCGCAGCGGATGGTTCCTCTGACGCTAGAGCAGATGTTGAAATGCTCATGATGTCGTCCTCGCAAGATTATGAGTATTGTTGGTATCTCAGGCTTTAACCTGAAAGACGCTTGCGGCATGGCGTGCTACTGGACGTTCTGTTTCTATTATTAAGTCGTTATTTAAGTGGTAAGTGGAGATCTGATAACGCAGCAAACTGACCGGTAAAGGGTTTGGGGCGCGGATAGGCAAGATCACCGTGTTTACTGGTATGTAGCCCCAGGCTTACTAACGATTCGGCAAGCTTTAAAGCAGCACTCACACCTTCAACCACCGGAATGCCCACTTCGTGGCTAATTTCCTGGGTAAGATTTGCCATCCCTCCGCAACCCAAAACAATCGCGCCGATATCGTCTTCATCCCGAGCGCGGCAGCACTCTTCAACAATACGCTGAAATGCGACCTCTGGATGATGCTCAAGATCGAGTACCGGGATCTCCGCGGCACGAATACGTCGGCAGTGATGGCGAAAGCCATACTGCTCCAGCAGGTGTTCGGCAATAATCCCGGTGCGGCTGAGCGTTGTCACAATCGAAAAGCGAGTGCTAATCAGCGTCGCCAGATGAAAGGCGGCTTCTGCAATACCAATCACCGGTGCGCGAGTTAGCTCACGGGCAGCAAGCAGTCCAGGATCGCCAAAACAGGCCACGATATAGGCATCAATGCCTCCTTCGCGTTCGCCTTTCAACACCTCTTGAGCCACACCTACCGCGCTGACGACTTCATCAAAGTGACTTTCGATGGAGACCGGCCCAGACTCTGGTTGGGAAGCGGTTAGGCGAGTGCCTGTTGAAGCTTGACGCTCAGCGGCATGATGAATGGCTTGCGTCATCGATGCCGTGGTATTGGGGTTAATAATATGTATATGCACGATAAGCGATCCACAGGTAAACAAATCAAAATATCTTGTATACGAAAATAGGTTGATTTATCACCAAGAGCAAGGCCTTTAAGCTCATTAAAAAGGCTAAGGAGGTTGACCAATCGTTCAGTTTTGCTCCTTGGTTGCTAATAAAGTGGGATTCGGTGTATTAAGGTTGTATTGCGATTGGCTAATAATCTGGCTACTTTGTATACAAATATTGATGGCATTCTTGGGCTTATACGCTCAGCGATTACCGGTAAGGATCTGCTCTATGACGTTGACGACTCACCCTACCTATCCGCGTGATTTAATGGGCTATGGACGTACGCCGCCTCACGCTAACTGGCCGGGCAAGGCCAAAATCGCCGTTCAATTTGTACTTAACTATGAAGAGGGCGGTGAAAACAGCGTTCTGCATGGAGATAACGCTTCAGAGCAGTTTTTATCGGAGATAATTGGCGCTGCCGCCTACCCGGACCGCCACTTAAGCATGGAGTCGATTTATGAATACGGCTCCCGGGCAGGCGTATGGCGGATTTTGCGTGAATTTGAGCGACGCGGGCTGCCGCTGACGATTTTTGGGGTGGCAATGGCCTTAGAGCGTAACCCTGATGTCGCACAGGCGTTCAAAGAGCTGGGTCATGAAATTGCCTGCCATGGCTATCGTTGGATCCACTATCAGGAAGTGCCCGAGCATATTGAGCGCGAGCATTTGCAAAAAGCGCTAGAGGTTTTCCAACGTCTTTACGGCGAAAAGCCCGAAGGCTGGTATACCGGGCGGGATAGCCCCAATACCCGCAAGCTGCTGCTGGATGAAGGCGGTTTTTTATATGACAGCGATTACTACGGGGATGACCTGCCGTTCTGGACGAAGGTTACTGATAGCCAGGGCAGCGAGCACCCCCACCTTATCGTGCCCTATACGCTGGATACCAATGACATGCGCTTCGCCGCGCCACAAGGCTTCAATACGGCCGACCATTTCTTTACCTATCTGCGCGATGCCTTTGATGTTCTGTATGCAGAAGGTGAAGAAGCGCCCAAAATGCTTTCCATCGGTATGCATTGCCGTTTGCTCGGGCGTCCAGGACGTTTTCGCGCCCTGCAGCGCTTTTTAGACTATATCGAAACCCATGATCGGGTTTGGGTAGCGCGCAGGGTGGATATTGCCCGCCATTGGGCAGCGCATCACCCGGCACCTGTTTGAGCTTTAATCCCCCTTTCTGAGCTAAGAAAGGGGGATTAAAAAAGCTTAACTTTTTAGCCTACCCACTGCACCGCCTGAGCAAAGATGAGAAAGCCTAGCGCGATTAATACCCAGACGCAGAAAAGCGGGAAAAAGAACTTCACCCACTTTTGCCAGGAAACGCCAGCAAGCGCTAACGTCGCCATGAAATAGCCTGACGTGGGATAAAGAATATTCCCCATGCCGTCGCCAAGCTGGAACGCCAGCACGGCGGTTTGACGGGTAACGCCAATAATATCGGAAAGCGGTGCCATAATGGGCATGGTGACAAGTGCTTGGCCACTGCCTGAAGGCACCACAAAATTGAACAGCAGCTGAGCAAAGTACATGCCAATAGCCGACAGAATCGTCGGCAGCTCGCCGACTAGGTTGCCCAGGCCATACACTAGCGTATCCATGATCTGGCCTTGCTCTAACATGACCGCAACGCCTCGGGCGATCCCCGCAATCATGGCACCTACAAGAACATCCCGAAAACCTTTGTTAAAGCCTTCACAAATATCATCGGTCGTAAGGCCCGCAATTAAGCCTACGACCACGCCCATAATGATAAACAGGCCAGCCATTTCGAGCATGAACCAGCCTTGTTTAAGAACACCGTAAACCAGGATGCCAAAAAAGATGAATGTGGCCAGTGCAGCCAGTTTCTGTCGCGTATTAGCCATTAGCGCTGACTCCGTAATGCTATGCTGATAGCTCAAACGTTTGTCCGCTTCTGCTTCATCATTTTGCATCAGGCTCAGGGCAGGATTTTGGCGCACTTGATGGGCGTAGCGCATGACGAAAAAAATAGCCGCACCCAGAACCGCAATGAACGCGACTACCCGTAAACCAAACCCTGAATATAACGGCAAGTCAGAAAGCTGCTGTCCAAGGCCCGTGTTAATCGGGTTTAATATGCCGGTAGCAAAGCCTGCCGTTGTCGCACACAGGGCTACCGCCGCCGCCGTTACTGAATCAAAGCGTAAGGCAATCATCAGCGGCAGAATAACCGGCACGTAGACCAGCGCCAGCTCTTGGGTGCCTATGATGGTGGCGATTAAGGCAAATACCGTCATCAAAATTGGAATCATCAGAAGGCTTTGATTGGCGAAGCGTCGCGTCAATTTATCAACACCAATTTCAATAATGCCGGTGCGCCGCAGCACCATGAACATACCGCCGATCATAAAGGTGAAAAACACAACCTCGCCTGCGCTTATCAACCCATTGGGGATCGCCAGCATAAAATCGGTGATGCCAGCAGGGGACGCTTCTACAAACTGAAAGGAATTAGGGTCAATCGTTATGCGCCCTGCAGGGCCCGGAACACGCTCAAACTGTCCGGCGGGAACAAAGTGTGTGGCAATCGCCGCGATTGCAATAAAGATAAATAAAATGACATAGATATCGGGAACCCTGCACCATCCTCGCTTAATGTTTTTGGGTGAAGGCGGAGTCGAGCGCTGAATTTTGTGGGACATAGGTGCCTCGCATGGGTGGGCGTTATCGTTATGTGAGCGTTATTGCCCATTTATATTGTTCGATGTTTCTTAATGAATTTGCGTGTTGTTTAGGCGCTAAAGGAGTTTTTTTGGGTACGCAGTCCTCCTCTTCTATTCCCCATATTGGCCAGCGAATTGGCGCACAATTTGCCGAGCTGAGCGCTCAGGAACAGCGTGTTGCCAGTTTCATACTTGATCATTTTGATGATCTGGCTACTTTTAGTGCCGCTGAATTGGCGCGCTTGACGGGAGTGTCTAAATCTACCGTTAGTCGCTTGTTTAAAAAGCTTGGATTTGAAAGCTTTCAAGTGGTTAAGCAGCATGCAAGGCAGCTGCGTAGCATGGGAGTGCCACTGGTAACAGGGAACGGGCAGCCGGATGAACAGCGCTTTAAGCATCATTTGATGCGCGAAAATGACAACCTTCAGCAAACGTTTGCCAATATTGACCCTGAAACGTTTGAGTCGGTGGTCAACGCGCTCGATAACGCAAGCCGTGTCGTGCTGATTGGGTTTCGTAACAGCTACCCTCTTGCTGTGCATTTTCGACAGCAGCTGATCCAGACCCGCGATAACGTCAGCTTGGCGCCACAACCCAATCAAAGCTTGGGTGAGGAGCTTGTCTCGCTCGGCGAAAACGATGTCGTCGTGCTGTTTGGGTTTCGACGTCGCCCCGCGATCTTTAACAATCTGCTGACATCGCTTATCGCTAAAGACTGCCGGGTATTGCTGTTCGGCGATGCCACCGTAAAGCCTCATATGCCCTACGTAGATTGGTGGTTTGAGTGCCCCTTGGATAGCATTTCTGCCTTTGACAGCTATGCCAGCGCAATGAGCCTGATCAGCCTGATGTCGAATAGCTTGCTCCACCAGCGGCTTGCCAAGGGACGTGTGCGTATCAACGCTATTAGCGAGCTTTATCAAGAACTTGATGAGCTTGAACTCAGCTAATATGAATACGTGCATTTTTTCCCATCGGGCGATGCGAAGGTCTATGCAAAGTCCTATACAAAGTCCTATGTAAGCCATGCGAAATGCTTTGGTATTAAGTGCCATCTTTCGTATAGTTTGTTAGTTTTTGGAACGAAGGTTTCTAAAGACGTTACTATTGGGACTAATGTTGCACAAGCTCAATTATCGTCCATGCCTCACACAAGCCGTTCATTTAACCGACCGAAAAGCATCATTATTCTTAGTTTATTTTAAATAAGATTTATAAAATAAATGCTTATGGTCGTTTTAAAGCTTTTGGATTGCTGTGCTACACATTCCTAGCCTCATCTATCAATGGTCTAAAGGAGAAACAATGCCAACAAAAAACGTACCTACTTATTACGCCTCCATGGGCGGGCATCCGCCGCAGACCCAGCTAACCGCTGACCGTGCGGTATTCACCGAAGCCTATGCGTTGATCCCCAAAGGGGTAATGCGCGATATCGTGACCAGCAATCTGCCATTTTGGGAAGGCACTCGTGCCTGGGTGTTGGCGCGACCGCTATCAGGCTTTGCTGAGACGTTTTCCCAGTACATCATGGAAGTGCAGCCGGGTGGGGGAAGCGACAAGCCCGAGCCTGCGGCTGATGCCGAGGGCGTGCTGTTCGTGGTCGAAGGCGAGCTTACCCTGACCCTTGACGGAGTGCGCCATACTCTGGCACCGGGCGGCTATGCGTTTATTCCTCCGGGTGTTGAGTGGCGGGCACGCAACGATGCGCAGGCGCCGGTGCGCTTTCACTGGATCCGCAAGGCGTTTGAATATGTGGACGGCCTTGAGGTGCCTGAGGCTTTCGTTACCAACGAACAGGCGATCACCCCCAGTGAAATGCCGGGTACCGAAGGACGCTGGTCGACCACTCGCTTTGTCGACCCCAACGACGTGCGCCACGATATGCACGTCACTATCGTCAACTTCCAGCCGGGCGGCGTGATTCCGTTTGATGAAACCCACGTCATGGAGCACGGCCTCTACGTGCTGGAAGGCAAGGCGGTGTATCACCTGAACCAGCAGTGGGTGGAGGTAGAGGCGGGTGACTTTATGTGGCTGCGCGCTTTTTGCCCCCAGGCGTGCTATGCCGGCGGCCCAGGGCCGTTCCGCTACCTGCTTTATAAAGACGTTAACCGCCACGCGGCACTAAAACTTTAAGGTCGACGGCTTCGTTGCTGTGCGGCAGCGAAGCCGACACGTCAGGAGTTCATCATGCTTACATTGACTGCCCAGCCGCTAACGTCGGAAGCCTTCGCGCCGTTTGGCGACGTCATCGATGCGCGTACTTCCGCGTCATTTCCGATTAATGCGGGGCGCACCCAACGCCACCATGATTTAGCCAAGGTCGAAACCCTGGGAGAAAACGGCCATACGCTGATTAATATCTTTGTCAGTCAGCCGGTTTCGTTGCCGCTTAAATTAACCTTTTTAGAACGTCATCCCCAAGGCAGCCAAGCATTTATGCCGCTGCATCAGGAGCGCTTTATCGTGGTGGTGGCCCCGCCTGGGGAGCAGATCCATGCGCAGGACGTCAAAGCGTTCGTCACCGATGGCCGGCAAGGGGTCAACTATCGTGCGGGTACCTGGCACGCGATTCAGTCCGTGTTGGAGCGCGAGGGCGAATTTTTAGTGGTTGATCGCGGTGGTGAGGGCAATAACTGCGAAGAATATCCGCTGGAAATCACGGTCGATTTAAGCGAATAACTTGTGCACGCGGCTTACGGTTGTCATCTTGGCCGTCTTATACTGATAAGCTAAAGACACACCACGTGATTGCTTAGGAAAATTATGAACGCACAGACACATATCCCGCTTCGTCGTACCAAAATTGTTGCAACCTTAGGCCCCGCCAGTGACCGTGAGGGCGTTTTGGAGGCGATGCTTAAAGCGGGAGTAGATGTCGTACGTTTGAACTTCTCCCACGGCACGGCGGACGATCATCGCCGTCGCCTGCTTCAGGTCCGTGAAATAGCCGCCAAGCTGGGGCGTAGCGTGGCCGCGTTAGGCGATCTTCAAGGGCCGAAAATCCGTATCGCGCGCTTTAAAGAGGGCGCAGTTAGCCTTAAAGAAGGCCAGCCGTTCGTACTCGATATGGCAATGGACAGTGATTCAGGCGACGTTCATCAAGTGGGCTGTGACTACAAAACCCTTGCCCAGGATGTAGGCGCTGGCGACCGGCTGCTGCTGGACGATGGCCGTGTCGTGCTGGACGTTACCCGTGTAGAAGGCCAGCAAGTTCATACCCAAGTAGTGGTGGGCGGCAAGCTCTCCAACCACAAAGGTATTAACAAGCAGGGCGGCGGGCTTTCTGCCCCGGCACTGACGGATAAAGATAAGCAGGATCTCAAAACCGCCGTTGAGATTGGCGTCGACTACCTGGCTATTTCTTTCCCGCGCCATGCCGAAGACATGCTCGAAGCGCGTCGTCTGCTGGGCGAAGAGGGCAAAGAGATTGGCCTGGTAGCCAAAGTAGAGCGTGCTGAAGCCGTTGCCGATGAGGCGACGCTCGACGGTATTATTGAAGCCTCTGAAGCGGTCATGGTGGCACGTGGTGACCTGGGCGTTGAGATTGGCGATGCCAAGCTGGTGGGCGTGCAAAAGCGCATGATCAAACGCGCCCGCTCGCTCAACCGTGCAGTGATTACCGCCACCCAGATGATGGAAAGCATGATCTCGGCGCCGCTACCTACCCGCGCTGAAGTATTTGACGTGGCCAATGCCGTACTGGATAGCAGTGACGCCGTGATGCTGTCAGCGGAAACCGCCGCCGGTGATTACCCGGTGGAAACCGTGCAAGCCATGGCGCGTATCTGCCTGGGCGCCGAGCGTGAAAAGGTGGCACAAGAGTCCGGCCACCGGATTCATGAAGGCTTTACCCGCCCCGATGAAACGATCGCCCTTTCTGCAATGTACGCCGCCAACCATATGACCGGCGTGGCCGCGATTGCCTGCATGACCGCATCCGGCTATACACCACTGATTGCCTCGCGCATTCGTTCTGGTTTGCCGATTGTTGGCCTTGCCCATAACCCGGTCGCCCAGCGGCGTATGGCGCTGTATCGTGGGGTCGTTTCGCTGCCCTTTGATACCTCAGAGATGAGCGCTACCGAGCTTAATGCTCGCGCGTTAGAACTACTAGTACAGCATAAGCTTGCCGAGCCGGGCGACCACGTCATTCTGACCCGGGGCGATCATATGAATGCCCACGGCGGCACCAATACAATGAAAGTCATGACGATCGCCGAATAGCCGACCGACAAAAGGAACTCGCCTTTATGAACCTGACTCGCCGTCAGTTGCTCAACGCTTCACTGGGTTTGTCGCTGGCCGCCTTGTTGCCGGGTACTGTACTAGGAGCACTCGCATGGGCGGGGGCTGACAATGAAAGTGTCGACAGGCTTTCATTGGCTATTCATAGCGAAAGTGGGCCGCACCGCCTGGACGTTGAAGTAGCTAAAACCCCCGCTCAGCGCCAGCAGGGATTAATGGAGCGGGAGCACTTACCCGAGCAGCAAGGCATGTTGTTTCGTTTCGAGAACGAACAGCCTGCCGGCAACGCCTTCTGGATGTACCGTACGTTAATCCCGTTGGATATCGCGTTTATAGATAAAGAGGGGCGGATTGTCGCGATTAACACAATGCCGCCCTGTGAGTCCGATAACCCCGGCGCCTGCCCCGCGTATCCTGCCGGGGCGGCCTATTATTCAGCACTTGAAACCAACGCTGGCTATTTCGCTGCAAGGGGTATCAAAGTAAGCGATTGTGTATCAGTGCCTGGCGAGGCCGGATTTTGCCAGCCCGCTGATTAATAGAAACATCTATAACGCCGGGCGGCGTTTGCGAAAGCGGATCAGAATCAAGCCGATCCCTGCTACCACCAAGCCGCCGCCCGCTAGCTTATGGATACCCAGACTATCGCCCATCAGCAGCGCCCCTAAACCCACGGCCAGCACCGGTACTAAAAGTGTCATCGGTACCACCCGGTTGACCGGATGGCGCCGCAGTAAGGCGTACCAGATGCCGTAAGCAACAATTGACGACATTGCTGCGGTGTAGAAAACCGCGCCCCAGCCCACCCAGCTCGCCTCTTTGATTGCCTGCCACTGACCGTTTTCAAACAGCCAAGAGCCAATAGCTACCTGCGGTACTGCCAATAGCGCAACCCACCCAGCCAGTGCCAGCGGCGCAATAGCCGGACCGCGTTTGATCAGAAGCTGCGATACCGCCCAGCCAAAAGCACTCAGCAGTAGAATGGACAGCGGAAGCGGCGAAGGCAGCGTAGGTCCACCGGCCAGTACGATCACCCCGGCAAATGACAGCAGCAGGCCAGTCAATCGTTTGGGACCCAGCTTCTCCTTAAGAAATATGACCGCCAAGAGTGTGGCGAAGGGCGTTCCCATCTGCACCAGAAGTGCCCCGGTGCCCGCCTCCGACTGGCCCAGGCCAATAAACAGCAGGGCAAAGTGCAGAGTGCCGAAGGTAAAGGATAGCAGGAGTAGAAACGGTAGCTGGGTGCGCGCCACCGGATAGAAGGGCACCAGAAGAATAGCCACCAGCATAAAGCGCAGCGTGGTCATCAGCAGCGGCGGAAGCTCAGCGACTCCCACCTTGATAACAATAATATTGAGCGCCCAGATGGCAATGACCAACAGGCCGAGCAGCAGATCGCGTAGGGGCACGGCAGTATCCAATCAGAATGAAAAGTTCTGCGCATCATATCAGCTTGTGTGTCTTCCCTTCGTCCTTTAAGTCCCTACAATAGAGCGGGGCAGCCGCCTACAAACGGCGGCGGGCCTACCATAAAAAATTGATAAAAAAGGAATCACAATGACGCTGACACGCTCAATGGGTCGTTTAACTGTGGGTTTGGTTGGTGCTGCGCTGCTTTCGGCGGCATTCTCTGCGCAAGCACGCGAACTATCGGTTTCTACCGTGCTTTCAGAAGCCTTTCCCTGGGGGCAGGCCGCCGAAAAATGGGCGGAACTGGTCGAAGAACGCAGTGATGGCGAGCTTACGCTACGCGTTTATCCCAATTCTCAGCTGGTTTCAGGCGACCAGACTCGCGAATTTTCTGCAATGCGCTCGGGGTTGATCGATGCCGCGGTGGGTTCGACCATCAACTGGTCGCCGCAGGTACCGGAACTCAATCTATTCTCACTACCCTTTTTTATTCCGGATGAAGCCGCCGTGGATGCAGTAACTGGCGGTGAAGCTGGCGAGATGGTCTTTGAAGCGATTGAATCACGCGGTGTGATTCCGCTGGCATGGGGTGAAAACGGTTTTCGCCAAGTGTCGAACTCGCGTGGCCCCATTGCCGCGCCGGATGACCTTGATGGCTTAAAAATCCGCGTGGTGGGTTCGCCGCTGTTCCAAGATACGTTTAATGCTCTGGGGGCTGACCCCACACAAATGAGCTGGACCGATGCCCAGCCAGCGCTGACCACTGGCGCAGTGGATGGTCAGGAAAACCCGCTTTCTGTGTTTGACGTGGCGCGTATTGACCAAGTCGGTCAGCAGCATCTGACGCTTTGGAATTACATGAACGATCCGTTGATTTTTGCGGTGAACCAGCAAGTCTGGCAGACGTTAAGCGAAGAGCAGCAAACCTTGCTGCGCGAAACGGCGCTTGAGGCAGGTGAGTGGGAAACCGCGATGACCCGTGAACAGGAGAGCGAGCGCTTGGCCGCGATCCAAGAGCGCGGCGTAACGGTGACCGAGCTTACTGACGAGCAATACCAGACGTTTGTGGATGCGACTCAATCGGTTTACGAAAAATGGGCACCGCGTATTGGCGAATCACTGGTTGAGGCCGCGCAAACGGCTATCGACGGGCGCTAACCGCTGACTTTGATGGAACAACTACCGGCCTCCTTGAGGCCGGTAGACTTGGTTGTGAAGAGGCTTTTATGAAAGGCTTTCCTGATGCGCGCCCCGAGCGCTGGATAGGCGCGCTGGCGCTTATCGTAATTTCGTTGATTAGTCTGGGGAATGTAGTTACCCGCTATATTACCGGCGGCTCATTTTCGTTTACTGAAGAATTTTCCGTGTTTTTACTGGTGGTGTTGACGTTTGCTGGCGCGTCGGTAGCGCTGCGCCGTAACCGACACATCCGTATTGGCTTTCTGGAACGGGCATTGCCTTTGCGCTTTCGTCAGCCGTTAATAGTCTTTCAGGCGTTATGCGGTATCACCGTGCTTGGGCTGATTACCTGGTATGGCGGCAAGCTCGCCTGGCAGGAATACCAGTGGCAGTCACTTTCTCCAGGGCTTGGCTTACCCCAGTGGTGGTATCTGGTCTGTCTGCCGGTGCTAACGCTCGCCATGCTGTGGCGGTTACTGCAGCAAACCCGTGACCGGTTAACCGGGGAGCTTTCTGATGACGCCTGATGTCTGGATGATTCTGGCATTTGCCGGACTGCTGATTGCCGGTGTGCCCGTGGCCTTTTCGCTGGCCCTTTCGGGCGCCGTAGGTATCGTGCTTGGCCTGTCACCCGATATGCTGGCAACGTTGGGTACCAATACCTATAACAGCATTGCCAAATATCCTTTGATTGCGATTCCGCTGTTTATTCTTACCGGGCTGATTTTTGAGCGCTCGGGCGTCGCCCTGCGGCTGGTACGTTTTGCTCAGGCGCTGATTGGTCCACGTCACGGCGGCCTGGCGCTGGTGGCGGTACTGGTATGCATGATAATGGGTGGGATGAGCGGTTCAGGCCCCGCCGACGCGGCCGCCGTCGCCATGGTAATGCTGCCCAGCATGACCAAGGCGGGCTATCCCAAGCCGTTTTCAGCCACGCTAATTGCGGCCTCCGCCTCGACTGCCATTCTGATTCCACCGTCGGTGGCGTTAATTCTGTATTCCATTGTGGTGCCGGGGGTCGATCTGCGTGCGCTATTTGCCGCTGGCCTGTTCCCCGGCATTTTGGCCGGGCTGGCGCTACTGGTGCCCGCGCTGATTTTCGCTAAACGCAATGGTTGGGAAGGCGGCACGCTTACGGCAGATAATCCGCGCTTGAGCGTTCGGGCCACGTTTAAAGAAGCGTTGCCGGCGCTGTTTGCGCCCATTCTGATTCTGGGCGGCTTGCGTTCGGGGTTATTTACCCCCACTGAAGCCGCCGTGGTCGCCGTAGCCTATGGAACCCTGGTGGGGCTATTTTTAACCCGTGAGCTTTCCCTGCGCGATTTATGGGAGCTGCTCGGTGAAGCGGCGATTATTTCGGGCGTGGTGATGTTAATCATCGCCTTAGCGGGCATTTTTGCCTGGGCTGGCACGATGCTGGGCACCTTCCGGCATCTGGCTGAATGGATCATTGGGTTGACCGATAATGGCGTTTTGCTGCTGATACTGGTGATGCTCGCGGTGCTGGTCGCGGGCATGTTGCTGGATGCGATCTCTATCTATCTGATTATGATGCCGATTTTGATACCAGTGATGCAGCATTTTGAATGGAATCCAGTCTGGTTTGGGATTTTGCTGGCGATGAACATCGCGATCGGCCAGTTTACGCCGCCCGTTGCGGTCAACTTAATGGTCACCACTGAAGTCGCTAAAATTCGCCTTGAGCACACGATTGGGTGGGCACTGGTATTCGTGGTTGCCATGGGCTGTGCGCTTGCCCTAGTGGCGATATTTCCCGAGATTGCGCTTTGGCTGCCACGCCTGCTGGGCTACAACGTGTAAGTAGTAAAAAAGTTAAATGACGCTAATATAAGATAGATCGTCTAATGCTTTGCTAATAACGGCCCATGCAAAATATGCATAGCCATTAACGGTAGCTAAACGTTACGTGCGGTTAAACTCGTGTTTCAATAGGCTGTGAAAGGGTTTGCCCAGCACTGATGCTAGCTACTTCGCCAAGCGACGCTTTTTTCGCTAAAGTAGTGATCGTCGGTACACCAAATGCCGGGCTATAACAGTTTGTCTTGAAAACGTTTTGAAACGTAATTCACCTGAGGGAACGGATCGACAGGTGGTTTCAAAGCGCATAACGCTCACAACATCAAGATAGAGGTGTGTTTATGAATCGCCATGTATTTTCTACCGCCGCCTTTTCGGGCGCGTTGATTGCAGCGGCCACGTTTGCTGCTCCGGCCGTCGCCCAAGAGCGCTATATCACAATTGGTACCGGTGGCCAAACCGGCGTTTACTACGTCGTAGGCCAGTCGGTATGCCGCATGGTGAACCGCGGTAGTGAAGATCACAATATTCGCTGTAACGCGCCTTCAACCGGTGGCTCTGTCGCTAACGTCAACGGCATGAAGAGCGGTGAGCTGGACATGGGTGTTGTTCAGTCTGACGTTCAATTCCGCGCCTATAATGGTGAAGCCAACTTCGAAGAAGAAGGCCCGTGGGAAGACATGCGTTCTGTCTTCACTATGCATGGTGAGCCGCTGACCGTGGTTGCCCGCGCAGATTCCGGTATCGAGAATATCAGCGACTTCCCTGGCAAGCGCGTTAATATTGGTAACCCAGGTTCTGGTCAGCGTAACACCATGGACGTCGTCATGGACGCGTTCGGTTGGGACGAAGATACTTTTTCACTGGCATCTCAGCTAGACGCAGCAGAGCAGGCTTCTGCGCTGTCTGACAACAATATCGATGCCATGGTGTATGTAGTAGGCCATCCCAATGGTTCTATCCAGGAAGCGACCACCACAATTGATGCGCGCCTGGTGTCTGTTACCGGCGATGAGATCGACAGCCTGATCGAAGAATACCCCTACTACACGCGTTCGGTTATTCCAGGCGGCCTGTACCGTGGTAACGATGAAGATGTTGAAACCTTCGGCGTCGCAGCAACGTTCGTGTCCTCCGCTGACGTAGATGAAGATATCGTTTACGAAACCGTTAAAGCCGTGTTCGAAAACTTCGATCGTTTCAAACGCCTGCACCCGGCATTTGAAAACCTTAACGAAGAAGACATGATCTCTGATGGTTTAACCGCCCCGCTGCATGACGGCGCTGAGCGTTACTACCGTGAGCGTGGCTGGATCGAGTAAGGCATAGCCATGACGCTATTAGCCAAGGCCAATAGCGATCGTTTTTGAAGTGCAAAGCGCGGGCACCTGGAGTGTCCGCGCTTCTTGTTGAAAGCGCTGACAATCAGCGCTGACCATTAGGCAGGGCAAGCGTATGCGTGATGACAAACAACCCACGGCAGCCACTGGAAGCGACCTGGATGATATGGTCGCCTCCAGTGACTCAGGGGCAAGGAAGCCTCACGGCGTACCCGGTAAGCTGCTGGTAAGTATCGCAGCTGTTTGGTCGCTGTTTCAGCTATGGATTGCATCGCCACTTCCTTATATTGTCGGCTTCGGCGTTTTTAGTGCTACCGAAGCACGCTCCATTCACTTAGCATTTGCGCTCTTTTTGGCTTTTATGGCCTACCCGGCGCTAAAGCGCTCCCCGCGTGATCGTATCCCTCTGCAAGACTGGGCGTTTGCAGCGGTAGCCGCGTTTTGCGGTGCCTATCTGTTTATTTTTTATTCGGACCTGGCGCAACGCCCGGGGCGACCCATTACCCAGGATATTGTGATCGGGATACTGGGCATTGTGATGCTGCTGGAAGCCACTCGACGTGCCCTTGGGCCTCCGTTGATGATCGTTGCCGCTCTGTTTATCGGCTATTCCCTATTTGGCCCCTATATGCCGGGTATTCTGGCTCACCGGGGGGTTAGCCTGGGTGGTTTGATCAATCATCAGTGGCTGGGAACACAAGGTGTCTTCGGTATTGCGCTAGGTGTATCCACAAGCTTCGTATTCCTATTTGTTTTGTTTGGCGCACTGCTCGATAAAGCGGGTGCGGGTAACTATTTTATTAAAGTCGCATTTTCAATGCTGGGCCACCTTAAGGGTGGGCCCGCGAAGGCGGCAGTCGTTGCCTCGGGCATGACCGGCTTGATCTCAGGTTCATCGATTGCCAACACGGTGACTACCGGTACGTTTACTATCCCCATGATGAAGCGGGTAGGGTTTAGCTCTGAAAAAGCCGGGGCGGTTGAAGTATCTTCATCGGTTAACGGGCAGATCATGCCGCCGGTTATGGGTGCTGCAGCGTTCCTGATGGTTGAATACGTTGGTATTCCTTATGTAGAAGTTATCAAGCACGCGTTTCTACCCGCCGTTATTTCGTATATCGCGCTGATCTATATCGTCCACCTGGAAGCCTTGAAAGCCAATATGACGGGGCTGCCTTCGAGTAACCCGGCGCGACCACTGCTTAATAAAGTGATTGGCTTTTTGACCGGCTTACTGCTGCTAATGGGGCTGTCGGTGGCGGTCTATTATGGTTTGGGATGGCTAAAACCGGTGCTGGGTGAGTCAACACCTTGGGTGGTATCGGTGGGTTTGGTCTTCATTTATGTTGGGCTTTTAAAAATCAGCTCTAACTACCCTGAACTGGAAATGGACGACCCGACTTCCAAGATCATTACACTGCCGCAAACCCGGCCGACCGTTATGGTGGGCTTGCACTATATCCTGCCGGTTATTGTGCTGGTGTGGTGTTTGATGGTGGAGCGCCTTTCGCCTGGGCTTTCGGCGTTTTGGGCGACCATGTTCATGATCTTTATCATGGTGACACAGCGGCCGATTATCGCCATCTTCCGTGGGCGTAGCAAAATGGCCGCTGACATTAAAGAGGGCTTTTTGGATCTGTGGGACGGCTTGGTAACCGGCGCGCGCAATATGATCGGTATCGGTATCGCAACTGCCACGGCGGGCATCATTGTTGGTGCCGTATCGCAAACCGGCGTAGGTCTGGTGCTGGCGGATGTCGTTGAGATTTTATCAGGCGGTAACCTGATGATGATCCTGCTGCTTACCGCGCTGCTGAGCCTGATCTTGGGTATGGGCCTGCCGACAACGGCCAACTACATCGTGGTATCGGCATTGATGGCACCGGTGATTGTGCTGCTGGGCCAGCAAAACGGGCTGATTGTGCCGCTGATTGCGGTGCATCTGTTCGTCTTCTACTTCGGCATTATGGCGGATGTTACCCCCCCGGTGGGCCTGGCTTCCTTTGCCGCCGCGGCGATCTCGGGAGGCGACCCGCTACGCACAGGCTTCCAAGCGTTCTATTACAGTCTGCGTACGGCAGCGCTGCCGTTCTTGTTCATCTTTAACACGGATCTGCTGTTAATCGATGTTACGGTCATGCAGGGCGTGGTGGTGTTTATCGTCGCGACGATTGCCATGCTGATCTTCGCGGCGGGCACCCAAGGCTTTATGTTGACACGTAACCGCTGGTACGAATCGCTGCTGTTACTGCTGGTCGCCTTTACGCTTTTCCGCCCCGGCTTCTGGATGGATCAGATTCATGACCCCTATGAGTCGGTACCCCCCGCGCAGCTTGCCGATGCGTTAGAGCGTGTGGACGATGGCAGCAGCCTGCGCGTGCAGATTGCCGGTGAGGATGCTTTTGGCGCCCCCATGTCGACTTACATTCTAGTGCCGGTACCCAGCGGTGAAACGGGCCAAGAACGCCTGGAAAATCTGGGTATAGAGCTCTATGTCGATGGTGATCAAACGCTGGTCGATTTCGTCGAGTTTGGTAGCCCCGCGGCCGAATTGGGCTTTGATTTCGATCAGGAAATTACCGAAGTTCTCGCGCCCGTTAACCGCTGGACCAAAGAGTGGATGTGGTTGCCTGCCTTGGGGCTCTTCGGCTTAGTGGTCCTTATGCAGCGTCGTAGGCGTCGTCAGGAACCTGATGACACAATGGCCAAAGCGTAACGGAGGTTGCTATGTACCAGAAAGTACTGCTGCCCGTGGATTTGAACGAAGAGGCCTCCTGGAAAAAAGCGTTACCTACGGCGGTAACGCTTTGCCAGACTTTCGGTGCATCGCTGCATATTGTCAGCGTGTTGCCGGAGTTTAAGATGCCGATGGTGGGGGCTTATTTTCCCAAAAACTTCTCAGAAAAGGTGAATGCTGCCATGAAGGAGGCGCAGCATACGTTTATTCAAGAAAATGTGCCGAAGGATATTCAAACCCAGAGCATCATTGTTGATGGGTCCCCCTGGGAGGCGATCACCAAGGTCGGTAAACAGCTGGATGCCGACCTTATCGTGATGGCCTCGCATACCAAGCATAAGTTTGTGGACTATGTGCTGGGACCTAATGCCGAGCATGTGGTGCATCATGCCAAGGTCTCGGTCATGATCGTGCGTTAAGCATCCATCGTTTGCTTAATGGCAGGTGCTTTGAAAAACCCCAGCTTAGCCAAGCTGGGGTTTTTTTATAGGCGCGGCGATGCCTGTTGGTTAAACTAAATTTATTGACACATAACAGCTAACTACCTTTGCTATCCGGACGTATGAAAAAACTCGTGTTTTGCCTGACCTAAATAGTGAGATCACGTACTCTTATAGAGTCTCTATTAATGGCTCGTTTACAACATTTTAGATCCAGGCTCCATGAGGAAATAATGATGAAAGCCTTATTAGTTAGAGGGCTACTGCTGGCTTTGTGCATTCCCCAAATGGGAGTGGCTGGCGAATCAGCAGCTTTAGAAGCGCCCCAAGGCGCGGCGCTGTTAGAAATTAGAGGCGATATTACCCAAGAGAATGCGCTTGAAGGCGCGCGATTTGACTTTGCAATGCTGAAAGACCTTCCCCAGTTCGGTTTTGATACGAGCACGCCCTGGACCAGTGGCGTCAGCTATTATTCTGGCCCACTGATGCGCGATCTGCTGGAGCGTGTCGGCGCCAATAGTGAGATGGTAAGGGTGGCGGCGCTGAATGGCTACGAAGCTGAAATTCCTGTCAGTGATTTTTATGAGTATGACGTAATACTGGCACTTGAGCGCAACCACGCGCCAATGCCTATCCGTGAGTATGGCCCGCTATGGGTGCTGTATCCGTTTGATCAGGATGACACTTTATTAAATGAAAAAATGCGCTTTAGAGCTGTTTGGCAGGTGATGCGTATTGATGCGCTTAAGTAGCTCCGTGACGCAGTCTCCCAGCCTACTGCGTTATCCCCGGCGTCTAAAACTGGTGGCCATCATTACCGTGCTGCTGTTTGCCGCAGCACTCGTGGTTGCCGCACTTGCCGCATGGCGTCAGGACAACCTCACCCAAAGCCTGCGCGAAGATACCTCGTGGGTAGTGTATAAGCTTGACCGTGATGCGGTGCAGCTTCTTAACCATTTACTTGCGACAGCTCGAACCGATATTACACCGCCGGTGCAAAATGAACTGAACATGCGCTTTGAGCTGTTATACAGCCGCCTTACGCTGCTTCAGGAGGGTGAGGTCAGTACGCTGTTGCATGCCATTGGTGATGCGAGTGAATTAATGGCGCACATACAGCAGCAAATGGAAACACTGGACACCATGTTTGCGCCGTATAGTGAGCTTGAATCACTACCCGTTAGCTCGCTTGAAACGGCACTGGATAGGCTAACGCAGTTAACTGAACGATTTGTAATTACGATTAACGGCTACCTGGCAGAGTCCGCCACTGAAGAGCGCATATGGCTGAGTACGCTTTATAAGCTCTTAATGACGCTGCTGCTGGGTATGAGTCTGGCCGTGCTGTTAGTGATAGGCTTCTTGCTACGTGAAATGCGTGAAAGCGCGGCCGCTAGGCGCGAGCAGGAGCAGCTAAGTCGGCAGTTGGAAGTTACTGCTGAGCAAGCCCAGGCTGCTAACCACGCTAAATCAGATTTTCTGGCCATGGTAAGCCATGAGATTCGCACGCCGCTTAACGGTGTGATCGGCATGAGCGAGCTGTTACGCGAGCCGACAAGCCCGGCTCAGGTGGAAGATTATGCCCGGACGATTCACGACAGCGCCAACCAACTGCTGGCCATGATCAATGAGATTCTCGATTTCTCTAAAATTGAAGCTGGCCACTTAACACTCGAAACCACACCGACGGCACTAAAGCCCTTGATTGATAGCGTAGTGGCCCTCTTTGAGCCGCGTGCGAAGGCGAAAGGCTTGGTATTAAGGGTAAATGTTGATGCCTTGGTGCCCCCTTGGATCATGATTGACGCTGGTCGTTTCAGGCAGATCTTACTGAACCTGGTGGCCAATGCGACGAAGTTCACCGACCACGGTGAAATACATATTCATGTCTCGTCAACGGTTGAAAACTTGTTGCTCGAAGTCATCGATACCGGCTGTGGGCTTAACGAGGAGCAGCAGGAAACTTTATTTGAACCCTTCCAACAGGCTAACTCCTCAATTGCACGTCGCTATGGCGGCACTGGCCTCGGGCTTGCCATTTGCAAGCGGTTGAGCGAGGCCATGCAGGGACGTTTAGGTGTGCAGAGCCAGCCGGGGCAGGGCAGTACCTTTTGGTGTGAGTTGCCGCTTGTAAAGGCCAGTCCGGAAACCGCATCTCTGCCTAATGAGCCGGCGGGAGACTTTGCGGGTACAACGCTACTGCTGGTCGAAGATAACGCGGTCAACCGCAAGGTAGCGACGAGCCTGTTATCGCGCTTAGGGTGCGATGTGGTCTGTGCAGAGAATGGTCAGGATGCGCTAACCATGGCGCAGTCTCTGCAGATGCATTTAATTTTCATGGATATTCAGCTACCGGATATGGATGGCCTGATGGTCACCCAACGCCTGCGAGAGCAGGGCGGCTGGTTGGCTCAGGTGCCTATTGTGGCCATGACCGCCGGCGGCAATGATCGCCAGCGCTGCCTTGCCGCGGGTATGAACGACTATATTACCAAACCGCTCTCCTTATCAGCGCTGAGTAACGTGCTTACGCTGCACCTATTGTCGTCAAGGCAAGATTTATTGCTACCGTCGCTCGAACAGTTAAACGAAGATGCGCCAGAGCACGCATTACTCAACATCAACACACTGAATATGCTGCTGGAAAATCTGGGAGATGAGCGGTTAATCCAGCTTATGGTGCTTTATCAACAGCAGGTAAGCGATTATCTCTTACAGTTGGCGGCTTACCTTGCGGCATCGGAACGCCTGTTTGATGAACAGCTGCAACAGGTAGCGCGGTTGGCGCACCAGCTGCGCGGTGAATCATTGAGTATGGGCGCAGAGCAGTTAGCGGATGATGCCCAGCATCTTGAGCTATTAGCCCATGAAGAGGGCCATACCCCGTGCCAGCTAGACAGCGTGTTTAGTTTATTACGCCATAACGCTGCTCGAACGCTTACAGAACTTGAACGGTGGCGGCGCGACGTTCTACAAAGCTAGTACCTGAAAAGCTAGTACCTGAAAAGCTAGTACCTGAAAAGCTAGTACCTGAAAAGCTAGTACCTGAAAAGCGGGATCCTGAAAACCAAGAGACACTGAACGCTGGTTTACAACGTCAGCCTTCTGGAGCCGTGTGCTTATCTTCTACCAAGGGATGAGAGCTAATCCTGTCCTCGTGCTCTATCGTCGTAGCCAATAATAAACAATACTGTCAAAGCACGTTTAATAATCATAAAACTCAGGAGCCTTGTCATGATCTATGCCAATCCAGGTGAAAACGGGTCAGTTGTCTCATTTGAAAAACGCTATGGCAACTATATCGGCGGTGAGTTTGTGCCTCCCGTTAACGGCCAATACTTTGATAATGTTAGCCCTGTTAATGGTCAGGTATTCTGCGAAATCCCGCGCTCTACCGCCGAGGATATCGATAAAGCGCTGGATGCTGCGCACAAGGCAGCGCCTGCCTGGGGTAAAACCGCCGCTGCTGAACGCAGCAATATTTTATTAAAAATCGCCGACCGCATTGAACAGAATATCGAAATGCTGGCCGTAGCCGAAAGTTGGGATAACGGTAAAGCCGTTCGCGAAACGTTAAATGCGGATATCCCTCTGGCCGTTGATCATTTCCGCTACTTTGCAGGCTGCCTGCGCGCTCAGGAAGGCAGCGCTGCGGATATTGATGCCAATACGGTGTCCTACCACTTTCACGAACCGCTAGGCGTGGTTGGGCAGATCATTCCTTGGAATTTCCCGATTTTAATGGCCGTCTGGAAGCTGGCGCCCGCGCTTGCCGCCGGTAACTGCGTGGTACTTAAGCCTGCCGAACAAACCCCGGCTTCCGTGCTGGTACTCATCGAGCTGGTTGGCGATTTGCTGCCCGCTGGTGTCGTCAATATTGTTAATGGCTTCGGTGCCGAAGCTGGGCAAGCGTTGGCCAGCAGCAAGCGCATCGCCAAGATCGCATTCACCGGTTCCACCCCGGTCGGCTCGCACATCCTTAAATGCGCGGCTGAAAATATTATTCCCTCCACCGTAGAGCTTGGCGGTAAATCGCCCAATATTTACTTTGCCGATATCATGAACGCCGAACCGACGTTTATCGATAAAGCGGTCGAGGGTTTGGTACTGGCGTTCTTTAACCAGGGCGAAGTATGTACCTGCCCATCGCGCGCGCTGATTCAGGAAAGCATGTACGACGAGTTTATGGCGAAAGTGATGGAGCGCACCCAAACCATCAAGCGTGGTAACCCGCTGGATACCGATGTTCAGGTCGGCGCTCAAGCCTCTCAGGAACAGTTCGACAAAATCATGTCGTACATGGAGATTGCCCGTGAAGAAGGCGCGGAGTTCTTGACCGGGGGCAACAAAGAAACCCTGGATGACAGCATTAACGGCGGTTACTACATCCAGCCGACGCTGCTTAAAGGCAACAATAAAATGCGCGTTTTCCAGGAGGAGATTTTTGGCCCGGTAGTCGCGGTCACGACCTTCAAGGATGAAGAAGAGGCGCTCGCGATTGCCAACGACACCGAGTTTGGCTTGGGCGCGGGTGTATGGAGTCGCGATATCAACGTGGCGTTTCGTATGGGCCGGGGCATCCAGGCCGGCCGTGTATGGACCAACTGCTATCACCAATACCCGGCTCACGCCGCGTTTGGTGGCTACAAGAAATCCGGCGTCGGCCGTGAAACCCACAAGGTTGCCCTCGAACACTATCAGCAAACCAAGAACCTGCTGATTAGTTACGACATCAATCCGTTGGGCTTCTTCTAAACCACGCTTACGTGCTACCCCCGCTCGGTATTGCCGAGCGGGATTGTTAGTCCCCTGATACCCGCTATTGGTTATTGATTTCCGGGTGACCGTTTCTTGCCAGCCAGAGGCGCGCTATCCGCTCAGCGTGGGCCAGATTGCTCGCGACAGCTAGCTTGCCCATTTCGCGACGTATGCCAGCACGTTTGATTTTTAACATCATGCGCGGCGGTAGCCCGACGAAGATAATGCCCACTTTCTGTTCGCTCAGTTCGCGACGCAATGTATCCAGCGCCACCATGGCGGTAGTATCCAGGCTGGGCACATCGCGCATATCCAACACGATAATGCGCACGCTGTGATCAATCATGCGCAGTGTCGCAATAGCCTTTTCAGCAGCGCCAAAAAACAGCGGTCCCGTGATCTTGTAATGCGCCACTTCAGCTGGGTATTGCGCGTGCGTATCCGGCGCGGTGAAGCGCTGGGTATTGGTCAACTGCGCCATCCGGCGAATAAACAGAGCGGCGGCTAGGCCTATGCCGACAGCTACCGCTATCACCATGTCGAAAATGACGGTGAGCAGAAAGCAGATCACTAGTACCCATACATCGCTTGCGGGGGCGCTTTTCAGCGTGTGAACAAAGTGGCGTGCTTCGCTCATGTTCCAGGCAATGATAAACAGTAAGGCTGCCAACGCCGCCATGGGAACGTAGCCCAGCACGCCCGCCAGGACGACTACGGCCAACAGTACCACCAGCGAATGTACCAGTGCGGCTATCGGCGAAAACGCCCCGCTTTTGATATTGGTAGCGGTACGGGCAAGCGCTGCGGTCGCGGTTATGCCACCAAAGAAAGGGACTACCATGTTGCCCAGTCCCTGACCGATCAGTTCGGCATTCGGGTTGTGACGTGTGCGGGTCAAACCGTCGGCCACAACCGCGCACAGTAGTGATTCGATCGCCGCCAACAAGGCGATGGCAAGCGCCGGGCCAAGTAACGACTGAATCAAGGCGAAGTTGATTTCAAGCGGCGTGCCATCCTCTCCCAGAAAATGCCACGGCAGCGCAACGCTTGGCGCAAAGGGCGGAATGCCATTGCCGTTTTCGCCTTGAAACTCCCAGCTAAACCGTGAGGCGATAGTGTCGACCTCAATGCCGCCCAGGGTCAGCAAAAAAGCTGCCAGCGTGCCCACCGTTAATCCAACCAGCGGCGCTGGAATCGGCGTTTTTAGACGCGGCCAGATCAATAGTGTGGCTAGGGTAGCAAGTCCGACGCTGATATCTGCCAGCGACAGGCCGGGCAGTGCCTGGCTGATCAGCATCAAATTATGCAGGGTGCTGTCACCCAGCTCGACACCGGATAAGCCTAGAAAATCAGGCAGTTGTAGCAGTGCGATCACCACGCCAATACCTGCCGTAAAGCCTAGAATTACCGGGTAGGGGACATACTGAATCAGGCTGCCCAGGCGTGAAAGCCCGAGTGCAACCAGAATTGCCCCGGCCATCAGCGTGGCAATTAGTAGCCCGCCCAAACCGTGATGGGCAACGATAGGAAATAGAATGACTACAAAGGCCGCCGTGGGGCCTGAGATGTTAAACCGTGAGCCACCCGTCAAGGCGATTACCGCACCCGCCACGATAGCGGTATAAAGCCCATGTTGAGGCGGTACGCCAATCGCAATCGCCAGCGCCATGGAAAGCGGCACCGCTACCACGCCAATGGTGAGACCCGCCATCACATCGCGCTTCAACATGCCGAGCGTATAGCCTTCACGCCAGGCGTTAAGCAATGCGCTGCCAGGCATCGGAAACACATAGTCCGAGGGGCGATTCGCGCGGGACATGGGTAGGCCTCTTGAGTGGCGAATAGATATACGCTTTACGCTACTCCTGACCTCAAATTTGCACAATCGGACGTTAGTGCGGTGCCCTTAAGGCACAAAAAATAAAACGCCCGGTGATGGCCGGGCGTTCTAGAAATATAGCGATTAAATGGCTTACTCGCTGGCAGTTTCCGCGTTTCTTTCGTGATGGTCATGCTCACCGCGGCGGCCGTGGCCTTTACCGTCGCCACGGTGCTCTTCGCGCACCTCTTGCATGGCATTTTTTAAAGCGTCGCGTTCTTCTTCAGAAAGAAGTTCCGCGACTTTTTCGTGGTGCTCTTCACGCAATGCCTGCATGGCCTGATAGTGTTCAGCGTTCAGCTCATTAAGGGCCGTTTGCTGCTCTTCATCTAATCCAGCACGCTCATATACTTCCTGGCGGCGCTCTTCCATGCGCTGTTGGAATGCTTCACGATCAACCTCTGAGGCATGGTCTTCGTGTTGGTTTGCCTGGGCTGCAAAAGCGAGCGGCGTTAGCGCGAAAGCAAGCAGAGCGGGAGCAAAAACCTGACGTAATGACATTTTCATAACGTACCTCTTGGTAAGTTGACGATGTCAGTATCAAGCGGCGAAGTGCAAATCGTATGCACGGAGTGTGCAATAACGGTGATGTTGGTGGACTATGGCTATTTGCTAAACACTTTCTTCGCATAAGGAATGATAAATGCCATACGCCCGTTTTGTTTGCCGCTACCTTGGCTTGGGCACGCTTGCTCTGCTGCTTGGTGGATGCACTGCAACGCACTATGTTCATAACGATCAATCGGCTATTGAGCAGCGTGTCTCACCGCGTGATACCGTGACCTTTGAGCGTCTTGATCCGCAGCCTTATACCCCGGCTGATTGGCCGCAAATGCTCAATGCTCAAGTACTGCTTCCCCATACCCAAGGCTTGGAACGTCGCCCGGCGGCGTTGATTGTTCACGGCGGGGGATGGCGCAATCGTGGTCCAAACGATATGCAGGGGATTGCTGAACAGCTGGCAGAGCAGGGCTATGTCACGATCAACATCGAGTATCGCTTTGCCCCTGAGTATCAGTTTCCCGCTCAGCTTTACGATCTAGAGCAAGCCATGAACTGGCTTCACGCCCATGCGGCAGAGTGGCGTATAGACACCGACAGAGTAGTGGGGGTTGGTTACTCTTCCGGGGCGCATCTGGTAAGTCTGCTAGCCGTGGCGGGGGCTGAAGGCCCACTCGCGGCCCCTTATGGCGGCGAGCATACCCGGCTAGCCGCCGTGGTGGCGGGTGGGCTTCCAAGTGATTTGCTGAAATTCGATGATGGCCCGCTGGTGGTTGATTTTATAGGCGGCACGCGCGCCGAGAAAACCGAAGCCTATACGCTGGCATCTCCCGCTCGCCAGCTAATCCCTCAAGCGCCGCCGTTTTTCCTGTTCCATGGCAAGTGGGACAGGCTGGTGCCCGTCGACCATGCCACTGATTTTTATCGGGCTCTACAAGCTCAAGGAACCCCGAGCGAGCTTTATCTCCAGCCATGGCGTGGCCATTTAGCCAGCTTTATATTCCGCGGCAGCGCCATGAAAGCGGCCATTGCTTTTTTGAATCGCCAGGTTGATACAAACGATTAGCCCTCTGGCTGATACTTATATCCTACCCCATACACTGAGCGAATGATCTCCTGCTCGGGGAGGGCTTCAGTGATTTTTTTACGTAACTTTTTAATATGGCTATCCACGGTGCGCTCTGACACGATGCGGTTATCGCGGTACATGTGATCCATTAGCTGCTCACGGCTAAAGATTCGCCCCGGCGATTGCATCATCACCCGCAGCAGCTGAAATTCAACCGCAGTGAGCCCTATATCATGGCCATGGGCTAGGGCTTGCCAGCCATCTTCGTTGAGAGTGACCGGCGCCAGTGTTTCAGGTTGATCCGCCGTGACTTGTTCAGCAAGGGCTTGGCTTCTGCGTAGCACGGCTTTTACCCTGGCCACCACTTCGCGGGGGCTAAAGGGTTTACAGATGTAGTCATCGGCGCCCAGCTCTAACCCTAGCAGGCGATCCACCTCCTCTACCTTGGCGGTGACCATGATAATGGCGATCGTAGGCCACAGCTGGCGTATTTCCCGGCATAGCGTGAGGCCATCTTTGCCGGGCAGCATAACGTCTAACAGGATTAGCTTGGGGGAGTTTTCCTGTAGCCAGGGAAGCACTTCGTCACCATGACCAAGCGTGGTCACGGCATAGCCATGAGAACTTAAGTAGTCATCCATCAGGCGAGCAATTTTGGGTTCGTCTTCAACGATCAACAACGAGGCGTCATGCGACATAGTGGACTCGCTCAGTAGTTAATGAACAGTGAGTATTAATGGGCAGTGAGCAACGGAAAACGCAGCGTCCAGCAAAGGCCGCCGAGCTGGGTGTTTGTGGCCTTAAGCGTTGCCCCGTGAGCATTGACCAGCGCGCTGGCAATCGAAAGCCCTAAACCGCTGCCGCCGCTGGCACGGTTACGCGACCCCTCTACCCGGTAAAGACGCTCGGTAAGCCGCACAAGCTCACTTTCGGGCACACCGGGTGCGCTATCTTGCCAGGTAATCACCGCATGATGGTGTTGGATGCCAAGCGTCACCTGAAGTTTGCCTGGGGCATCGGTATAGGCGCAGCTGTTATCCAGCAGATTATTCCATAGCTGATGCAGGCGCTGAGCATCGCCGTGAATCATAACGCCGGGGGCAATATGCGTGGTCAGGGTAAGGCCGCTTTCCTTGAGCCAGCGGTCGGCGTCCTCAAGGCGACTGGTCAGGCTTTCGCTAAGATCCATCGGGGCTAAATGAATATCCAGCGCCCCGGCATCACTTTGCGAGAGCAGACGTAAATCGGCGACCAGACGTTCGAGCTGAGCCACTTCCTGGGCAAGAGAAAACAGATTTTCCTGATTCAGAGGGCGAATGCCATCCTGCATGGCCTCAATTTCACCACGCAATACGGCAAGCGGCGTACGTAGCTCGTGAGCCGTATCGGATACCCAGCGCGAGCGCGCGTCCCGGTTGGCTTCAAGAGTCGCTGCCAAAACGTTAAAGTCCCGCGCCAGACGCGAAAGCTCGTCGCGGCCACGCTCGGGCAGGCGGGAGTGATAATTGCCTTCGGTGAGACGCCGTGTCGCAATGGCCAGGGCACGCGTGCGTCGGCTCAGCCACCAGGAGAGCCCGGCTGCCAGCAGCAGTGAGGCCAGGCCAATCGAGATGACGATAATCATCAAATTGCGCTGCTGGCGCTCTAAAAAGTGATTTTCCATGCGCTCAAGCATTTGCTGAGGCGGACGAAACCCTAGCTCGCCGATTTCCAGATCGTTGCTATAAAGCGTTAGCCAGCGCCAATCGCTCGAGCCCGTTCGATTATCCATGGGCGGGATAACAAACCGGCCGTCGGGGGCACGTAGCGCAAAATCCCGGGCTTCACCCAGCGGGGAAGGGCGCTCGCGGTCTTCCTGGCCTAGCTCAAAGCGCACAATATTCGGCCAGCGGCGGGGCTTGTTTTCCAGCCATTGCCAGTTGTTCTGCGTTTCCCAGCGGGTAATCAAGCCATCGGCCAGCAGCATGGCACGGCGCTCCTGGGCCTGACTTAAGTAATCGAGAAAGCCACGATCGATACTGTAGGAAACCGCCAGGAACATGCTGGCTGAAATGGCCACGTTAACGCTTAATATGGCCGCAAACAGCTTTAAGCCCAGCCGTGAGGGCCGCCATTTGGGAAACGAAAAAACCATCAGGTGGTGCCTTCCTGGCCAGGTTGACGTGGCATGCTCAATCGCTCGCGCCAGTTCTCCATGCCCAGATAGAGACACGGCACCAGAACCAGCAAAATAGCGGTCGCAAAAATCATCCCAAAGCCAAGCGATATGGCCATCGGGATCATGAAGCGCGCCTGGCGGGAGGTTTCGAGAATCATCGGCGCCAGACCTAAAAAGGTGGTTAGGGTGGTCATCATGATAGGACGTAAACGCCGGGTGGCCGCCGCTACAATGGCTTCCCGCGGGGCCATGCCTTCGCGCCGCTTGCGGTTGGCGTAATCGATCAGCACCAGAGCGTCATTGATCACCACCCCGGAGAGCGCCAGCATACCCAGCAGGCTGATAATCGAAAGCCCAAACCCCATGATGATATGCCCCATCACCGCACCGACAATACCAAAGGGGATCGCCGCAAGCACCAGCAAAGGCTGCAGATAGCTCCTGAACGGAATTGCCAACAGCGCGTAGAGGGCCGCCAGCATAAGCCACATGGCGGTGCGCAGCGTAGCAAGGTTGTCAGCGGTATCCTGCTGGCGCCCGCCCAAGCTGACCTCAAGCCCTGGCCAGGTGTTCTCAAGTATCGGGAAAACGTCTTCCTGCAGTGTTGCCAACACCTGATTAATGGTTCTATCACCTTCGGCATCGGCCGTCACGGTAATGATCCGTCGGCCATCAATACGCTGTAGGCTGCTGGAGGCCTGGCTGAGGGTAATATCCGCCACGCGGGAAAGCGGCACGCTAAGCCCGTCCGGCGTGCGAACGGGCATGCGGTAAAGCTCGTTTAAGCTATCGCGGTCGGCTTCTGGCAAGCGAACTTCCACACTAATCTCGCGGCGCCCGACAAACTGCTCAACAGCGGTAGCACCCTGCAAGGGGCCACGCAGTGCCTGGGCCAAGTCGCTGCCGGTAAGGCCCAGCGCCCGACCTTCTGCGGAAAGGCGCATTTCCAGCTGCGGCTTACCATCGCCAATACCGCTATCGATATCGGTTAGCCCGTACTCACCCAGCTCATCGGCAAGCCGTGAAGCGGCCGCTTCAAGCACCTGAGTGTCGGGGTGAGACAGACGTAGGCTAAGCGCCGCGCCACTGCCGGGGCCTCCAAAATCGGATTCAAAACGCACCGACTGAGCGCCGACCAAGTCTCCGGCAAGCGTGCGCCACTCACGCGCAATACGCGAGGGTGGCCAGGCTTCCAGGCTATCATTTGCGATATCAAGCCTGACCTGTAGCTCTTCGCCGTCTAGGCGGCTGCGCGTGCTGCTAAAGCTGAGCGTGTCTTCCTGCTCGCTCAATGTCTGAGCGGCATTAAGCAACTGCTGACTAAGCTCCCGGCTAACGCTGATGTTGGTGCCAATGGGCAGCGTGACGGTTGCTTGAACCTGATCCGACTCCGCGCGGGGCATCAGCGAGAAACCCAGCCGCCCGCTCATTATCCAGGCGAGAGCCACGACCAGCACCGCTACTCCTAGCGCGACGCTTAGCAGGCGCTGATTGAGCGCACGCTGTAGAAAAGGCTCAAACTGGCGGTAGGTAAAGTGGTGTAAGCCGCTCTGCATGCGTTGACGCACCGCTTCCAGTGGCCGCTGCCAGGCCGGTGTTTCACGCGGCTTGCGGCTGTGGGCCAGGTGCGCGGGGAGAATAAACAGCGCTTCTGCCCAGGAAATCAGAAACACGGTGATGACCACGACCGGCACGGTCGCAAACAGCATGCCCAAAAAGCCGGGTAAAAACAGCAGCGGTAGAAACGCGACGATATTCGACAAGATGGCAAAGGTCAGCGGCACGGCAATTTCGCTGGCACCTTTTACCGCCGCATCGCGCAGCGAGTAGCCTTCTTCACGATAGCTGTAGATGTTTTCGCCGACCATAATCGCGTCGTCGACCACGATCCCCAGCGCAATGATGAAGGCAAACATCGACATCATGTTTAGCGATACGCCGATCCAGGGAAGAAACAGCATGGCCCCCAAGAATGCTGTCGGAATGCCCAGGGTTACCCAAAAGGCCAGCCGCGCTTCAAGAAACAGCGCCATCAACACCAGTACGAGCGCCAGTCCCATCCAGGCGTTTTTCAACAGCAGGCTAAGACGGTCTTCGTATATTTCAGAACTGTCGCGCGAGACATCCAGGCTAACCCCGGGCGGAAGCGCTGCCCGCAGGTGCTCCAACTCGCCGTAAACCGCTTCTGAAATGCTGGTCGGCGTTTGGTGACCAATCTGATAGATATCGACCGACAGGCCCGGCTCTCCGTTATAGAACTCTTCCCGGTCGGTTTCCGCAAAGCCGTTGCTGACGTCGGCAATATCCCCCAGCAGAATAGGTGACCCTTGAGCGGTGGTGAGAATCGGCAGGTCGGCAAATTCAGCCGCGCTGTTGCGCCGCCCTTGGTAGCGAACCAGCCATTCGCCTTCGGCGGTGGTTAGCTGCCCGCTTGCCAAGTCCAAGGCTTCTTCGCCGATACGCGCGGCAAGCTGCTGGTGATCAAGCCCAAAGCGTTCAATGGCTTCTTCATCCAGATGAATCTGAATTTCCCGTTCACGGTTTCCGGAAAGCTCCGCTCGCGAAATGCCCTCTACGGCCTGAAGTTCGGCCCGGATATCTTCAGCGGCATCGTGAAGCGCAGCGAGCCCTACCGACCCATAAACCTGAAGGCTTACCACGCTGCGTGAGCGCCCGGCCAGCGTGAAACGTGGCGGGTCGGCGGCGTTGGGCAGCGTAGTGATCGCATTAACCGACTGCTGAATATCCTGATAAACGCGCATCACGTCAACGCCATCAATCAGTGTCGCGCTGACCATACCGCTGCCTTCGCCAGCGGTTGATGTCAGCTCATCAATACCTTCTACATTCGACACCGCCGCCTCAACGGGCAGCAGCAGGCTTTGCTCTACGTCCTCTGGGGTAGCGCCGGGATAGCTGATGCTGACCTGAACGATTTCAATTTCAAACTCAGGGAAGACTTCCTTTTTAATCGCGAGCGAGGCCATAAGGCCACCCACAATAAACAGCAGCATCAGAAGGTTAGGCGCAACGCCATGGTCGATCATCCAGGCAAGCGGGCCGCGGCGCATCAGATATTCTCCCTATCGCTTGCCGGGGTATCGCCGCGCTGGCGAATGCGTACCTGCTGGCCTTCACGGGGTTGGGCGAGTCCTGAGGTGACAACCCGTTGGCCGGCCTGCAGGCCGCTACGCACCAGGGCTTGCTCTTCTCCGCGATAAGCAAGCGTTACGATGCTGCTATGCAGTTGGCCCTCTTCATCCACCCACCAGACACGCTCGCCAGGGCGCAATGCAGCCGAGGGCAGTGCAATCAATTCTTCATGGGACTGGGTCTGAAACGACACGCGCATGATATCGCCCAGGCGCAGTGCCGGGCCATCGGTATCCAGCGCTAGCGGGTCATCGACGGCGATCAACAGCTGTGCCTGCAGGCCGCTTTCTTCAAGATTGGGCAAAATGGAGATCAGCGTTCCCTGACGGGTGGCATCGATGGGCCAGCCTCGGCTTGAAAGGCTGACCGCGCTGCCAGGCTCCAGCCACTCAAGCGCATCGCCGGGCAACGAGGCGCGTACCCAGAACTGTTCGACGCCGACAAGATTAAGGATCTCGGTTCCCTGGCTGAGAAGGCTGCCCGCGCCCACCAGGCGCTCCTGGACCATGGCCCGCCAAGGCGCGATAAGCGTGGCCCGCTCCAGATTGAGCGCTGCCTGGTCACGCACTACGCGCGCTTGGGTCAGTTGGGCCTGGGCCTGGCGCAGCTGAGGTTCACGCAGCACCAAAGCGCGCCGCTCGGCTGACAGCTGACGGCCAAACGATTCATATTCGCTGCGTGCCCGCTGCTGCTCAGCATTTTCCAGCGCAAGCTGGGCTTGTGCGTTGCTTAGCTGGGCTTCGGCATCTTCAAGTGTCAGGCGTAAATCAGCCTGATCGATATACGCAACCGGCGCGCCTTCCTCGACGACCTGACCGGGCAGCACGTTTTCAGCAAAGCGCTCCAGTTGGCCTGCCACGCGGCTTGCCAGCATAGCGGTCTGCTCGGCTTCAACGCGGCCAAAACCGCTGAGGGCAGGCGACTGGGTGCTTTGGGTAAGCGTGATGACATCGACCACCGGTGGCGTTGGTTGTGGCGGTGGACGTCGCTCAATACGCGGTGGCTGGCTAATAATCCACCAGGCGCTGGCCAAGCCAACCGCAAAAACCAGCAGGGCTGCCACGGCGCCAAAACGAATACGACCCTGTTGGGATGAGGAACAAGAGCTAAGCGATTTTATCAACACGGGGTATCCGTCGTAAGAGCGAAAATTCCAGACAAACAAGCGTATCATGCTAGCATCACGCATTGGTTCGCAGCGATTGGGTAAGCATTATGAAAATAGCGTGCAACCCTTCGCAAGCCGGTAGTATCTGCGGCTTTTTAATGGCGTGATCTATCCACATTGGAATAATTGCCGACCCACGAGTCTTTTTTACGCGTATGAAAAACACCGCCACCCGCGATAAGTTAATTGATACCGGTGCCGAGCTGATTGCCCAGCAAGGGTATAACGCAACGGGCATCAATGCCGTTCTTAAAGCGTGCGACGTGCCTAAAGGGTCGTTTTACCATTACTTCTCCAGTAAAGAAGATTTTGGGTTGGCGGTCATTGAGCGCTTTGCCAATGATTACGATGAGAGTTTAGTGGCCCTGCTTGAAGATTCGAAGACGCCACCGCTAGAGCGCTTGCAGCGTTACTTTGCCGCTGGCCGAACGTACATGCGCGAGTGCGACCATGCGACCGGTTGTCTGATTGGTAATTTAGGCCAGGAACTGGCCGGTCAAAGCGACCGTTTTCGTGAAGCGCTTAACAGCGCCTTCCAACGCTGGGAAGAGCGTTTTGCGCGCTGTTTACAGGATGCCCAAGCCCAGGGCTTACTCCCAAAAGCGCTGGATGCGCATCGGCTGGCAAGCTTTATTCTCTGCGGCTGGGAAGGGGCCATTCTACGCGCCAAAACGCTTAAGTCAGAAGCGCCCATGGAAGTCTTTGAGACGCTGTTATTCGAACAGGTGCTCACTCCGCCTGCGGGCTGACGAGTTATCCTTGAGGTGGCGTAGACTGCCTGGTGTGCTTATTTATTCCGTGCAGGAGTCCGCCATGTTTACCCGCTATGAAAAACACACCCGTCAGGTCAACGGCGTCGAGATCGCCTTTCGCATGGGCGGGAACGGCCCCGCACTCCTGCTACTTCACGGCCACCCGCAAACCCATGTGATTTGGCATAAGGTGGCTGAGTCGCTTGCCCAGCACTTCACCGTCATTGCTGGCGACTTGCGCGGCTACGGCGATAGCGGCAAACCCGACGATGACGTCGAGCATCTCAATTATTCCAAGCGCACTATGGCGACCGATATGGCCGAGCTGATGAGTGGTCTGGGGTTCGAGCGCTTCAAGGTGCTGGCGCATGATCGCGGCGCGCGGGTCGCCCACCGCTTGGGCGTTGACTATGCCCAGCGCGTTGAGCGCATGGTGTTTCTGGATATTGCGCCCACCCTTGCCATGTATCGCGGCACCAATGAGGCGTTTGCACGCAGTTACTGGCACTGGTTCTTCCTGATTCGCCCCCAGCCCCTGCCCGAAATGCTGATCAATAGCGACCCCACCCAATACCTTAAAAGTGTGATGGGCGCGCGCAGTGCCGGGATGACACCGTTTACCTCGGAAGCCCTGGCGGAATACGAGCGGTGCCTGGCACTGCCCGGCACCGCAACCGGCATCTGCGGCGACTACCGCGCCAGCGCCACGATCGACTTAGTCCACGATCAGGCCGATATCGACGCAGGTGTAAAACTTACCTGCCCGTTAAAAGTGATGTGGGGCGCTGAAGGCGCGATTGAAGCCAACTTTGATGCACTCAGCGAATGGCACAAGGTGGCGACTCAGGTTGAAGGCAAGGCGCTGCCCTGCGGCCACTATATTGCTGAAGAAATTCCTGAGGTGCTGCTGGACGAAGCATTGGCATTTCTGCTCAGCGCTGAATAAGCACTTAACGAGACTTACCAAGACGAAGCGGGTCAAAAACTGGATAATGGGCGGCAATTCGCCAAGGGCCCTGTTTATAAAGACTCAGTTTTAACAGCCCAGGCACACTCATTGCTCCGGATGCCCGCTCATGGAAATCAAAGTCAACTATCTCGATAACCTCCGCCTGGAGGCTAAATTCGACGACTTCACCGTTATTTCAGACCAGCCGATTCGCTACAAGGGCGACGGCTCGGCGCCTGGTCCGTTCGACTACTTCCTGGCGTCATCCGCCATGTGCGCGGCCTACTTCGTGAAGGTGTACTGCAACGCGCGGGACATTCCTACCGAGAATATCCGCCTTTCCCAGAACAACATCGTCGACCCGGAAGACCGCTACAAGCAGATCTTCAAGATTCAGGTCGAGCTTCCCGACGATATTTCCGAGAAAGATCGTCAAGGCATCCTGCGCTCGATTGACCGTTGCACGGTCAAGAAGGTCGTTCAAACTGGACCTGAGTTTCAGATCGAGGTCGTCGAGAATATCGATGAGGATTCCCAGGCGCTGCTGATGGGCGCGCCGGAAGGCAGCGAGCGCACTTATATCGAGGGGAAGGACTTACCCCTTGAAGATACCATCGCCAATATGAGCGCGCTGCTGGCCGAGCTTGGCATGAAGATCGAGATCGCTTCCTGGCGCAATATCGTGCCCCACGTGTGGTCGCTGCATATTCGCGATGCGGCCTCACCCATGTGCTTTACCAACGGTAAAGGCGCGACCAAGGAGAGTGCACTGTGCTCGGCGCTCGGAGAGTTTATCGAGCGCTTGAGCTGCAACTTCTTCTATAACGACCAGTTCTTTGGTGAAGAAATCGCGGGTAGCGACTTCGTGCACTACCCCAATGAGAAGTGGTTCAAGCCTGGGCCAAACGACGAACTGCCCGAAGAAATCCTCGACGAGCACTGTCTTGCCATCTACAACCCGGAAGGCGAGCTTGCAGGCTCCAACCTGATCGATACCAATTCCGGGCGGGAAGACCGCGGGATCGTCTCGCTACCCTTTGTGCGTCAGTCGGATGGCGAGACGGTTTACTTCCCCTCGAATCTGATTGAAAACCTGTTCCTGAGCAATGGCATGAGCGCGGGCAACACGCTGGTGGAAGCCCAGGTGCAATGCCTGTCGGAAATCTTCGAGCGGGCGGTGAAGCGCGAGATTCTTGAGCAAGAACTGACCCTGCCGGACGTGCCGCAGGATGTGCTCGCGAAATACCCCAGCATTGTAGAAGGCATCAAGGCGCTAGAGGCCCAGGGCTTCCCGGTGCTGGTGAAAGACGCCTCCATGGGCGGGCAGTTCCCGGTGATGTGTGTGACGTTGATGAACCCGCGCACCGGCGGCGTTTTCGCCTCCTTCGGCGCCCACCCAAGCTTTGAAGTGGCGCTCGAGCGCAGCCTGACCGAACTTTTGCAGGGGCGCAGTTTCGAAGGTCTCAACGACTTGCCGCTACCCACCTTCAATTCGCAGACGGTGTCCGAGCCCAACAACTTTGTCGAGCACTTCATCGACTCGGTGGGCGTGGTTTCCTGGCGCTTCTTCAGCGCCAAGGCCGATTTCGAGTTCAGTGAATGGGACTTCTCCGGCACCAACGAAGAAGAGGCTGAAACGCTGTTCGGCATCTTCGAGGAGCTGGGGGCCGAGGTGTATATGTCGGTTCACGAAGACCTCGGCGCACCGGTGTGCCGCATTTTGGTGCCGGGCTACTCCGAAGTGTACCCGATCGAGGATCTGATCTGGGACAACACCAATAAAGCGCTCGATTACCGCGAGGATATCCTCAACCTGCACCGCCTGGAGGATGACCAGCTGCTCAATCTGGTCGAGCGCCTTGAAGAGAGCCAGATGGATGACCACGCCGATATCATCACGTTGATCGGCATCGAGTTCGACGAGAACACCGTTTGGGGCCAGCTCACCATTCTCGAGCTGAAACTGCTGATCTATCTGGCGCTTGGCCGTCATGAAGAGGCGCTGGACTGCGTACAGATGTTCTTGCAGTACAACGACAACACCGTCGAACGTGGCCTGTTCTACCAGGCAGTGAACGCGGTGTTGGAAATCGCGCTCGACGATGAGCTTGAAATCGACGACTACCTGCCCAACTTCCAGCGCATGTTTGGCGAAGAGACCATGGCGGCGGTTGTGGGCTCGGTAAGCGGTGAAGTGCGTTTCCATGGTCTAACACCCACTAACATGCAGTTAGAAGGCCTGGAACGTCATCAACGTTTGATTGAAAGCTACAAGAAGCTTCACGCCGCGCGGGCGGCTCGAGCTAAGTAAGTTCGGCGCTTGATCGCGCTTGGTTTTCACTTATTTAATGGGAATGCCATGACTTCGATGACCTATCGCTCGCCCTTGATCGCGGCGGCGCTCACGCTTGTTTCAAGCGCAAGCCTTGCCCAGAGCTCTGAGCAGAGCCAGGCTGAGGTGCGCAAGCTCTACAGCGGGCGCATGATGCCCGACGAACAGGTGGAGCTTTCCCGCCATATCGACCGGCTTTTTCCGACCCGTACGGTCAAGGCGGCAAGCGCCCCGCATGAGTTCGGCACGCGCGACACCTCGCTCGAGGATTTTTCGCTCACCCATGAAGGCGTGACCTATGATATTTACGACTTCATGGCGCTCAACCGGGTGAGCGGCCTGATGGCGGTGCACGACAACGATGTGGTGTTCGAGCAGTACGCTTTGGGCAATACGGCTAAGACGCCCTGGATGTCAATGTCGATCGCCAAGTCGATCTCCTCGACGCTGATTGGCGCGGCGCTCAACGACGGCCATATCGAAAGCCTGGATGATGCCGTCAGCAAGTACGTGCCCGAACTCGAGGGCAGCGTTTACGACGACGTCACCGTCGAGCAGATTCTGCTGATGGCCTCCGGTGTTGCCTGGGATGAAACCTACGCTGATCCGGAGTCCCAGCGCCGCCAGATGCTCGAAGTGCAGCTTGAGCAGCGTCCCGGTGCGCTTTTAGAGTTCATGGGCAGCCTCGAGCGCGCCGGTGAGCCTGGTGAGGTGTGGAACTACAGCACCGGCGAAACCCAGCTGCTCTCGGCGATCATCAACGGTGCGGTGGGCAAGAGCGCCTCGGAGTATCTATCCGAGAAGATCTGGGCCGGTTACGGCATGGAAACCGATGCCAAGTGGTGGCTGGATAGCGAGGACGGCCAGGAGATTGGCGGCAGTGGGCTTTTGATCACGCTCAAAGACTATGCTCGCTTTGGGCAGTTTGTGCTGGATGAGTATAACGAGCCCAACGTGCTGCCCGAAGGCTGGGTGGCGGAGTCGGCAAGGCCCCATGAGATCGGCGGCGAAGAGGTCGAGTACGGCTACTCCTGGTGGCCGGAAGGCGAGGGCGCCTTCTCGGCGGTAGGCATCTTTGGCCAGTGGGTGTTCATCGACCCGGACAACGACATGGTGATCGCCATGACCAGCGCCCAGCCCAAGGCTGAAGCCTTCGAAATCGTCCCGATCACCCAGTTCTTCCACGCGCTAAGCGATCATCTGGCGGGTGAAAGTCAGTAAGCGCCTAGCCGAAGAACCAGTAACACACGCCGATTGCCGTGAGGATACCCGCGGCATCGGCGATCAATGCACACCCCAAACCGTGACGAATACGGCTGATGCCCACTGCGCCAAAATAGACCGCCAGTACGTAAAAGGTGGTCTCGGTGCTGCCTTGCAACGTGGCCGCCAATAGCCCCGGGAAGCTGTCCACGCCGAAGTTGTTCATGGTCTCGATCATCATCGCCCGCGCGCCGCCGCCGGAAAGCGGCTTGATAAACGCGGTAGGCAATGCATCCACAAAGCGCGTGTCCCACCCAAACCCTTCTACCAGCCAGCGCACGCCGGCAAGTCCTGCATCCAGAACGCCGCTGGCGCGTAAGACGCCTACGGCTACCAGCATGGCGATCAGGTAAGGCAAGAGCGTCAGGGTAAAACTCACCCCTTCCTTCGCCCCTTCGATAAAGGCGTCATATACCTTGACGCCCCGCAAGGCGCCCACCACCAAAAACATGATGACAATGCTGAACAGCGTCAGGTTACCCACCAGCGTCGAGGCTGCGGCCAGCGCCTCGGCGGAAAGCCCGGCCAGAGTGGTAATCAGCAGGCCCAGGCCAAGGGCCGCCACGGCAAAGTAGGCAAGCACCGTGGGGTGCCACAGCTTTAAACGCTGAACCAGGGCCACCGCCAATAGCCCCACGAAGCTGGAAGCACTGGTGGCCAGTAGAATAGGCAGAAACACGAGCGTTGGATCGGCGGCACCCTGTTGGGCGCGGTACATGAAAATGGTGACGGGCAAGAGGGTCAGCGATGAGGTGTTGAGCACCAGAAACAGGATCTGGGCGTTGCTGGCCGTATCGCGGCTGGGATTAAGCGATTGCAGCGAATGCATGGCCTTTATCCCAATGGGCGTGGCGGCGTTATCCAGCCCCAGAATATTGGCCGCAAAGTTCATGCTGATCAGGCCCATCGCCGGGTGGCCCCGGGGCACTTCCGGCATCAACCGGCAAAAAAGCGGGTCCAGCACCCGGCCTAGCAGGCGAATCATGCCCGCCTTTTCGGCAATGGATAAAAACCCCAGCCAAAGCGTCATGGCACCCAGCAACACCAGGATGATATCCACGCTCACCTTGGCCATATCGAAAAGCGACTGCACCAGGCGCGCGAAAACTTCGCCATCCCCACCCACCAGCCACTGCCAGAGCGCGCCGGCAAACGCGGCCATAAAAAAGCTTAACCAGATTCCATTGAGCATGGCGGGTGATGATCCTGAACAGATAAATAAAACGTGGCGGCTATCCTACCTAATTTGTGCCGGTGCCACAGTAGCGGCTTACCAACGGTTAATGCGATGCTAATGGGATTATTGAGCGTTAGGATTACGACAGGGGAACAGTGACCATGTTTATTAAAGAGCAGCAGCTGGAAGGCGAACATATAGTTCTTGAACATTTGCACTCAGGGCACATCGAGCCGCTACAGCAGGCAGTTGCCGAGGGGGAAGCGTGGAAAATCTGGTACGCCAGTGTGCCTCAACCGGATGAAATAGGCGCCTATGTTGAACGCGCGATAGAAGATGCGAAAACGGGCAATATTGCCTATGCCGTACGCCATAAAATAAGTGGTGATATTGTCGGCACCACGCGATTTTATCAGGTCGATGCCCCTAACCGACGCGCGATGCTCGGCTATACGTGGTATTCGCAGTCGGTTCGGCGTACGGCCGTGAATACTGAGTGCAAGTTTCTGATGCTGCAGAATCTATTTGAAGCCTCAGAGGCGGTGGCGGTCGAGCTGCGTACACATTTCTTTAACCAGGCATCGCGCCAGGCGATTGAACGTCTAGGGGCCAAACAGGATGGCATTCTGCGTAGCCATCAGATCATGCGTGACGGTTCGCTACGCGACACCGTGGTGTATTCGATTATTGCCTCGGAATGGCCTGCCGTGCGCATGCATCTAAACAGCAAGCTGGAAAGCTATCGCACACCCTGATGTAAACCGTAATTTATCCGCGTCTTGAAGAAAAAAGCCCCTGACACGATAAAGCGTCAGGGGCTTTGGGGCCTTAATTTACAAAGGCTGAGCCTAAAGCGCTCCAGAGGGGCGCAGCAACAGCACCGCCAGCGGCGGCAAGGTCAGCTCAAGGCTGGCGCTTTGGCCGTGAAGCGGGGCATCTTTTGCGGTGATGCGCCCCAGATTACCCATATTGGAGCCGCCATAGCATTCGGCATCGCTGTTCAGGCACTCTTCCCAACTGCCCGCCATCGGCACGCCCAAGCGGTAACCCTCGCGGGGAATCGGCGTCATGTTGGCAACCACCAGCAGCGGCTCGCCTGTGGTACTCCAGCGCAGCCAGGCAAATACGCTGTTGGTTTCGTCATTGCCCACCACCCAGGTAAACCCTTGAGGCTCGCTATCGCATTCGTGCAGCGCGGGTAGCTCCTTGTAGCAGCGGTTGAGATCACCCAGCAGCCGTTGAATACCGGCATGGCGGGGCTCGGCAAGCAGTGACCAGTCCAGCTCCCGATCGTGGTTCCACTCACGCCACTGACCAAACTCGCAGCCCATGAATAAAAGCTTCTTGCCAGGCTGCGACCACATGATGGAAAGGTAGGCGCGCAGGTTGGCAAACTGCTGCCACTCATCACCGGGCATCTTGCCGATCAAGGAACCCTTGCCGTGTACCACCTCGTCGTGGGAAATCGGCAAGACGTAATGCTCGGAAAAGGCATAGACCATAGGGAAGGTCATTTCGTGATGCGAGTAGGCGCGATAGACCGGATCTTTAGAGATGTACTCCAGCGTGTCGTGCATCCAGCCCATGTTCCACTTGTAAGCAAAACCCAACCCGCCTTTCTCGGTCGGCTGGGTGACGCCGGGCCAGGCGGTGGATTCCTCGGCGATGACCACGGTGCCGGGAACTTCCTCGGCGATGACCTCATTGAGGTGGCGCAGAAAATCGATGGTCTCGAGATTCTCCTGGCCGCCGTGGCGGTTAGGGATCCACTCGCCTTCGTTGCGCGAGTAGTTGCGATACAGCATCGAGGCCACGGCATCCACACGCAGGGCATCGATATGGAAATGCTTCAGCCAGTGCAGCGCCGAGGCCAGCATGAAACCGTGCACTTCGCGTCGGCCCAGATTGTAGATATAGGTGTTCCAGTCCTGATGAAACCCCTCGAAAGGGTGTTCATATTCATACAGGGCGGTGCCGTCAAAGCGGGCAAGGCCATGCGGGTCGGTAGGAAAGTGGGCGGGCACCCAGTCGAGTATTACGCCGAGCCCGGCGCGGTGGCACTCATCGACGAAATAAGCGAAGTCGGCAGGCGTGCCGAAACGCGCGCTGGGGGCAAACTGGCTGAGCGGCTGATAGCCCCAGGAGCCGCCGAAAGGGTGCTCCATGATGGGTAAAAGCTCAACGTGGGTGAACCCCATATCGAGCACATAAGGGATCAAGTGCGTGGCCATATCGCGCCAGCTGTAGAGCTCGCCATTGTCGCCGCCATGCTTGCGCCACGAGGCCGCATGCACTTCGTAGATACTGATAGGGCGTGATACGGCGTGCGCCTTTCCGCGGCTGGCGATCCACTCATCGTCATGCCAGACAAAGGGCGTGGTATCGGCCACCACCGAGGCGGTGCTGGGCGGTGCTTCGGTCGCCAGGGCGATAGGGTCGGCGCGCAGGCCGAGCGTGCCCTGGGGCTCGAGAATCTCGTATTTATACGATTCTCCTGGCCCAAGCCGTGGCACGAACAGCTCCCATACCCCGGCTGGGTGGCGCAGGCGCATTACATGGCGCCGCCCGTCCCAGCTGTTGAAGTTACCAACCACCGATACCCGCCGCGCATTGGGTGCCCAAACGGCGAAGCGCACACCCTGCACGCCTTCCACCGTCATGGGCTGCGCGCCCAGGCAGTGCCCCAGGTTGCGGTGATTACCTTCGCCGAGCAGGTAAAGATCCATTTCCCCTAGCAGTAAGCCAAAGCTGTAAGGGTCCTCGGTTATCTGCTCGCCCTGCGGCCAACGAATACGCAGCCGGTAAGGGGCGCTGTGAGACAACCGGGCGGCGAATAGCCCGGGAATCTGCATACTCGTCAGGCAGCTGCGTAAGGTATCGTCTTCACGGTCGAGAACATCCACTCCCACGGCGCCGGGCATAAATACTCGCAGGAACGAGCCTTTGGCATCGCTATGCAAGCCGAGCAACGAAAAGGGGTCACGATGAGTGCCCTGTATCAATGCATTGGCGTCATCGTCGGTCAGCCACAAGGTACGATCTACCGTGAGGCTTGACGTGGGTCTGGTGTGCATCACCTCATTCATGTGGCTCTCCCGGGCTTAGTTGTTCGACAAGTGCTGCCAGACCGCGCAGCGGTACGCCCAGCCAAGCGGGGCGGTTGGCGGCTTCATAGGCAATTTCGTAGGCGGTCTTTTCGAGCACGAACAGATCGACCGCCGCCGCAGCGCCGTTAGCCTGTTTCCATTCGTGAGGAAGATCCAGGGTGGCCTGCCAGTAGGCATTCAGAAATACCTGGCGCCCTCTAAGCAGGTACTGCTCTACCACATCGTGGCTAGTGCGCGTGTGGGTATCCGCGCTTTCGCTGCCACCGGACTGAGCCTCTTCAATCTTGGCATAGGCGTAGTCGAAGGAGCGCAGCATGCCGGCCACATCACGCAGCGGGCTATCCTTGGCGCGCCGCTCTTCAAGGGGGCGGGCAGGCTCGCCTTCAAAGTCGATGATATAGGCATCGTCATGGGCAACCAGTACCTGGCCAAGATGCAGATCGCCGTGGATACGTGTGATGAGGCTACCCTCGGCAAGGTCCGCCATATATTCAATGGAGGTCAGAAGGGTATCGCGCTGCGCCAGAACGTTAGAGGCAATCTGCTGTTCGGCTTCATCGGCAGCGCCAATGTGGCGTTCAAGTAGCTCCAGCGCTTCTTCAACACGCTGAGTTACACGCTGTTTCCAGTGCGCGACATGGCTGGAGTCGGCTACCTCGGTCATGAACGCCGGTTCATTGCTGGGCATTGCCAGCACCATATGCAGCTCGCCCAGCCGCTGCCCCAGCGTGGCGGCAAACGCTTCCAGCTCTTCGAATGCACCGTAATGGGATTCATCGCGCGCAAACTCGCGGCCCTGATGATCATCCGCCAGCGCTTCACGAATGGCGCGCTCAAGTGTCGCGCGAGTCCATGACCAGGCATCGCCCTGGTTATCGATAAAGCCCTGCAGAATCATCAGTGTCTGCGGGGTGCCCTGTTCATCGATCTGGGTTACTTCGCCAAGCAGCGGCGCGGTGTTGATAAAGCCCCGCTCGGTCAGGTAGCGGCCGATCTCGGCTTCCGGGTGAACGCCGGACTCCAGGCGACGAAACAGCTTGAGCACCAGTTGATGATTGATCACCACTGAGCTATTGGACTGCTCGGCGCCCTGCTGGGCAATCTCCGGGTGCTCGGGCAGCGAAAGCTCGATAAGCTCCGGCGTCGGCAGGAAGTGGATAGCGCCTTTCGAGCTTGGCAGCACGATTGCCTGCCGCATGGCGTCAAGAACGGCCAGCGTAAACGCATCCAGGGTGAACGCATCGGTAAGCAGGCCCACTTCATGGAAGCGGCGTACCCGGGCCATGGCAAGCTGTTGGGCCAGAGGGCTGCTTTGCTCATCTTCACCCAGGAATGCCAGGGGTAACTGGTAACGCTCGCTGCCTTGTGCATGGGTGATTTCCAGCTCGCTGAACAGCAGGGTATGGCCGCTGTGCTCAAGGCTTGCCAGCGAGTTCAGGTGGATATCCTCGATACGTGCCTGTTTGGCCGCGAACCAGCGCCGCTTGGGCAAGTAATGGGGCAGCGTTTCATGTTCAAGCAGTTGTCTTGATGAGCCTGCAAAAATCTCCTCAAGGCGCTTTTTGATAATCAAGGTGACGTAATCCGGCATCGGCTCGGGTACCGGCGTATGCCACTCGGGCATGGCGGTTGCCGGGGCCAGCAGGAACCAGAAAAAACCGTAGGGTGGGAGCGTCAGCAGGTAAGGTAGGCTGCCCACCGGCGGAAAGGCACTGCCGCCGACCATTTCCACCGGCACTTTGCCTGCGAAGGCGGAAAGATCCAGCTCCACCGCTTGGGCGGTGCTGGCGACGTTCGCTACGCAGAGCAGCGTTTCCGTCTCGCCATTGTCGAGGGTCATCTCGCGCAGGTAAGCCAGAATATGCCGGTTGGCTGGGTAGAGCGGCCGCATGGTGCCGCGGCTAAAGGCGCGGTGCTGACTGCGCACGACGAGCAGCCGGCGCTGGTTATTGAGCAGTGAGTGCGGATCGCGCACTTGCGCCTCGACATTGACGGTCTGATAGCCATACAGCGGGTCCATGACCGGTGGCAGAACCAGGCTCGCCGGATCGGCACGCGAGAAGCCCCCATTACGGTCGACCGACCACTGCATAGGAGTGCGTACACCGTCACGGTCGCCAAGGTAAATATTGTCGCCCATGCCGATCTCGTCGCCGTAATACAGCACCGGCGTGCCCGGCATGGAAAGCAGCAGACTGTTGAGCAGTTCAACACGCCGCCGGTCACGCTCCAATAGCGGCGCCAGGCGTCGACGAATACCCAGGTTAATGCGTGCCCGACGATCCGCCGCGTAATGGTTCCACAGATAGTCGCGTTCCTTGTCGGTGACCATTTCAAGCGTCAGCTCGTCATGGTTACGCAAAAAGATCGCCCATTGACAGGTGGCGGGAATTTCCGGCGTCTGGCGTAATATGTCGGTGATCGGGAAGCGGTCTTCCTGGGCGAGTGCCATGTACATGCGCGGCATCAGGGGGAAGTGGAACGCCATGTGGCACTCGTCGCCATCGCCGAAGTAGGGCCGGGTATCTTCAGGCCACTGGTTGGCTTCGGCAAGCAGCATGCGGTCGGGGTAGCGCTCGTCGAGCACCGCACGGATCTTCTTGAGCACCACGTGGGTTTCGGGCAGGTTCTCGTTGTTGGTGCCTTCGCGCTCGACCAGATACGGAATCGCATCCAGGCGCAGACCATCCACGCCCATATCGAGCCAGTACTCCATGACCTTGATAATTTCATCAAGCACCACGGGGTTATCAAAGTTGAGATCCGGCTGATGTGAGTAGAAACGGTGCCAGAAATAAGCGCCAGCCACCGGGTCCCAGGTCCAGTTGGAGGATTCGGTATCCAGAAAGATGATGCGCGTGCCGGTGTACGCCTGGTCGGTGTCTGACCAGACATAAAAGTCCCTTTCTGGCGATCCTGCGGGAGCATGCCTGGCGCGTTGAAACCACTCGTGCTGGTCGGAAGTATGGTTGATGACCAGCTCGGTAATCACGCGCAGCCCGCGCTGGTGTGCCTCCTTGATGAAGCGCTTGGCATCGTCGAGCGTGCCGTAGTCGGGGCTGACGCCGGTGTATTCGGCAATATCATAGCCGTCATCGCGACGTGGTGACGGGTAGAAGGGCAATATCCAGATCGTGTTCACGCCGAGGCTTACGATATAGTCGAGCTTCTGGATCAGGCCTTCAAAATCGCCGATGCCGTCGTCGTTGGCATCAAAGAACGACTTCACATGTACCTGGTAAATCACCGCGTCCTTGTACCAGAGCGGATCATCCAGAAAATTCAGGGCCTCGACAGCGTGTGTTTCACTGCTGGCATCCATCATGGGCTTGCTCTCCCTGCTTTGATCGGTGTAAACGAATCAACCGGCGCCTTCATGAACGGCTCACCGTTGAGCACACTACAAATACATTGCCTAACTTATTAATGAACTGGATGAAGGCGCCAGATGGCGAACGGCATGACGGCAGGGTCGAGCCGCACCGATTGCCATTGGCCTTGCCACGTCCAGCGTCTGCCACTCATCAGGTCCTCCACATGCAGCGCTGCCTCTTCGGGTAGGCCGAACAGTGCCAAAGGCAACTCGAACGTGCCTTCCTGAGGTTCGAAAGGGTCAAGATTAACGGCGACAAGAATCACGTTATCGAGCGTCTCGGTGGCCTTGGTAAAGAGCAGCAAACGGTCGTTGTGTACCATGTGGAAGGTCACGCCCAGGTGGGTATGCAACGCCGGGTTTTCGCGCCGAAGGCGGTTAAGCTGGGTAATTTCGTAGACAATATTGTCGGGGGCGCTGTAATCACGCGGACGAATCTCGTATTTTTCAGAGTCGAGATACTCCTCCTTGCCCGGCACCGGTGCGCCTTCACAAAGCTCAAACCCTGAGTACATGCCCCATAAGCCTGAGCCCATCGTGGCAAGTGCTGCGCGAATCAGAAAACCGGCCCGCCCGGAAGACTGTAGAAAATAGGGGTTGATATCCGGCGTGTTGACGAAGAAGTTCGGCCGGTAACCATCACGCAGCGGCGCCTCGTTCAACTGGGTGAAATATTCTGTAAGCTCGGCCTTGGTATGGCGCCAGGTAAAGTAGGTATAGCTCTGGGTAAAGCCCAGCTTGCCCAGGCGCAGCATCATGGGTGGGCGCGTGAAGGCTTCGGCCAGAAAAATCACCTCAGGATCCCGCCTGCGAATATCACCGATCAGCCACTCCCAGAAGGGCAGCGGCTTGGTATGCGGGTTATCGACGCGAAATATCTTCACGCCTTCATCGACCCAGCCCTGAACCACATCGCGCAGTTCAGTCCACAGTTCAGGCACAGCATCCTGGGCGTAGAAATCGACGTTGACGATGTCCTGATACTTCTTGGGCGGGTTCTCGGCGTAGCGGATCGAGCCGTCGGGCCGCCAGGAGAACCAGCCCGGGTGCTCGGCAAGCCACGGGTGATCGGGCGAGCACTGGATGGCGAAATCAAGCGCTATTTCCAGGCCATGCTCGCCTGCCACGCGCACCAGCTCGCAAAAATCCTCGCGGGTACCAAGCTCTGGGTGAATGGCCTCGTGCCCACCTTCATCGCTTCCAATCGCGTAGGGGCTGCCGGGATCTTCTGGCCCGGCATCCAGGCTATTGTTGGGCCCTTTGCGATGCTTGCGGCCAATCGGGTGAATGGGCGGGAAATAGAGTACGTCAAAACCCATGTCGCGGATGATGGGGAGCCGCCTGTGAACATCCTTGAATGTGCCGTGACGGCTGGGGTCGTCGGTTTCCGAGCGGGGGAATAGCTCATACCAGCTGGCAAAGCGTGCCTTGAGCCTTTCCACATCTAAAGGATAGCTAACGCTTTGCGTGAGGTGCGGGCGTGAGTCCGCTTCGTGCATCAACTGTGCCGTGTCGCTATCCAGCAGCAGCGCAACACGTTCGCCCTCCTGGGGGGCCAGCTGAAACTGTTCATGAAGAGCAACCAGAGCTTCGTTTAGCGCTGCATTGTTGTTTTCAGAAGCGCGCTCAGCGGCGCGTTCGATCAGCTGCCGGCCCTCTTCGAGTTCGAGGCTGATGGGAATGCCTGCCTGGTGCTTCTTGGAAAGCTCATAGCGGTAGGTCGCGTAAATATCCCACCAGGCTTCGATCGTAAACGTGTGGCGGCCCACGCGCGTCGGGGTGAAGCTGCCCTCCCAACCATCCAGCCCCAAAGGCTTGGCTGGCTGCATGGGCACGCGCTGCTCACGCCCTTCGTCATCTTGCCAGCACACGGCTGCCGCCAGCACATCGTGGCCGTCAGCGAAAATGGTCGCCTTGACCTGCACCGGCTCGTTAACCACTGCCTTGGCCGCGAAACGTCCGTGGTCAAGGGCGGGCATGACGGATTCAATTGCAATGCGCGGCGCCTGAACCGCTGCGAGAACAGAGTTCTCTTCCTGCTCGTATGCCGGAAGAGAGCGTGAGTCTGGGGTGACAGATGAACTCATTGCATGCATCTCCTTGCAGCGCGGAAATGCCAATGGGCATCTCCGCACTACCTCGTGGCTAGGTGACGGCGTTATCGGGCTGCTGAACCAGTTCCAGCAAGGCCAGCGAACGGCCTTCCATTACATGTTGCTCTCCAAAAGAGCGTTGGCCAAAAGCACGCTGGCCATCAGCATCGTCCTCGGTGGACCAACTGGTATCGAGGCGGCACAGCCAGCCCCCGCCGCTAGGGGCTTCGGGTAAGTGAAACGCCACCGAGTCGTGGTGAGCATTAAAAATCAGCAGTAGGGTAACGTCGGCACCGGCACGGCGAATGCCGCTGGGCTGGGCACGTCCGTCCAGCATCAACCCCAGTGTTCGGGCGTCGGAATCCTCCCAACGCTCAACGCTCATTTCATTGCCGTCCGGAGCCAGCCAAGTCACTTCCTTGAGCCCCATTTCCTCGTTGTATTCACCCGAGAGGAAGCGTCCGCGCCGCAGGATGGGGTAGCGCAGCCGCAGCGCCGTCACTCGGCGCACGTACTCGATCATGGCGTGGGCGTTACCGTCGAGGTTCCAGTCCAGCCAACTGATCTCGTTGTCCTGACAGTAGGCGTTATTGTTGCCCTGCTGGGTGCGCAGCAGTTCGTCGCCCGCCAGCAGCATGGGCGCGCCCTGGGAAAACAGCGTAGTGGCGATAAAGTTACGGATCTGGCGTAACCTTATCGTCTGAATCTCGTCATTATCGCTATGGCCCTCTTCGCCGTGGTTCCACGACAGGTTGTTGCTGTGGCCATCCTGGTTATTCTCGCCGTTGGCCTCGTTATGCTTATCGTTGTAGGCCACCAGATCAAACAGGGTATAGCCGTCGTGGGCCGTAACGAAGTTGACCGAGGCAAACGGTCGCCGGCCGCGGCGCTTGAAGAAATCCGCCGAGCCCATGAGCCGTGTGGCAAGTTCTGGAAGCTTGCCCTCGTCGCCGCGCCAGAAAGAACGCACAGTATCGCGGTAGCGGTCGTTCCACTCCGCCCACCCCGGTGGGAACCCGCCTACCTGATAACCACCGGGACCGCAGTCCCAAGGCTCGGCAATCAGCTTGACCTGACTCAGGACAGGATCCTGGCGGCAGGAGTCGAGAAAGCCACCGCCTTCGTCAAAGCCATGAGGCTCGCGCCCGAGGATGGTCGCCAGATCGAAACGGAAGCCGTCAACGCGCATTTCGGTGGCCCAGTAACGCAGAGAGTCGGTGACCATTTGCAGAACGCGCTGATGGCTCAGATTCAGGGTGTTGCCGGTGCCTGTGTCGTCGATATAGTAGCGCGGCTCGTCCGGCATCAGGCGGTAGTAGGAGGCGTTGTCGATACCCTTTAGGGAGAGCGTCGGGCCGAGCTCGTTACCTTCAGCGGTGTGGTTGTAGACCACATCAAGAATGACTTCAAGGCCCGCAGCATGATAGCGCGCGACCATCTCCTTGAATTCGTTGACGTTGTCGCCGGATAAATAGCGCGAATGCGGGGCGAAGAAGCCCAGGGTGTTGTAGCCCCAGTAGTTGTGTAGCCCCTGCTCTTGCAGGTGCTGATCGTCGGCAAACGCGTGAATGGGTAAAAGCTCAACCGACGACACGCCCAGCGAGCGGATGTAATCGACCACATCGTTGACCATCAGCCCGGCGAAGGTACCGCGTAACGCTTCAGGTACCGACGGATGGCGCATGGTATAACCGCGAACATGGGTTTCGTAGACAATCGTCTTGTCCCAGGGGAGCTGTACTCCACGGGCGCGCCCCCAGGTAAAGGCCGGATCGACTACTTTGGACTTCGGCATGAACGCTGCACTGTCACGTTCATCAAAACTCAGGTCGCCATCCGGGTGGCCTATGGTGTAACCGAATAGCGCCTCGTCCCACTTGATCTCGCCCACGATCTGTTTGGCGTAAGGGTCGAGCAGCAGCTTGTTGGGGTTGAAGCGGTGGCCCTCTTCGGGTGCGTAAGGTCCATATACACGGTAGCCGTAGAGCTGACCAGGCCGCACGTCTGGAAGGTAGCCGTGCCACACTTCGTCGGTATACTCGGGGAGTTCTATGCGTTCCAGCTCATGCTCGCCCGTTTCATCAAACAGGCACAGCTCGACCCGAGTAGCATGCGCCGAAAATAGCGCGAAATTCACCCCCAGGCCATCCCAGTTGGCGCCAAGAGGAAACGACCATCCTTCATGCACGCGTGAGCGCCGCATGACGCTGGGGGCTTCATCGGTCGCAACGGAGTCATCGCCGTCCCGCGTGGTTTGGCTTGTCTGCATCTCATTCATCCTTGAGCCTTTTGAGTGCTCTTATGCGTGGTCGCTTTACTTCCGATCGCTTGGTTTCTTCGCTTTGGTCGTGGTCTTCTTGGTCACTGTTTTAGTAGGCTCGGACTTTCCTGATCCGGCCGTCTTTTTGGGCTGAGCGCGTGTTGATTTTTTAGCCGGTGGAGGGTCGTCAGCCTCGTCAGTAGCGGTTAGCGCCTCGCTGCTGCGGCGCGGGCGCTGGGCGCGTTTTACGGTGGCCGACTCTTCCGGCAGTGGCTCCATTGAGCCGGCTGTTTCGTCGGGTGTAGATTCCTGAGGCGGATGGCCACGGTCCTGTACAGGCACGTCCTGGACAGGCACGTCCTGGACAGGCACGTCCTGGCCTACCGTTATATCGTCGCGAAAGGGCGCTTCATCGAAGGATAGATCGCCATCGGGGTCCTCAAGCGGTAGACGGTTCTCCTGAATGCCCATTTCGTCCTCTTCCAGAGGCAAGTCATCCTCTAAAATGGGCGCTTCGTCGATGGGTTCGCCCACTTCGTCAAGATCAGCTTCGTTGCCTGCCGCCTGCTCGGCAGCCACTATCTTGATCGCTCTGTCCCAGTGTTTTTGCTGCTGCCCTTCGGGGCGCCCTTCAGCTTCCCAAATGCTGTAGGCCAATTGACGTACGCGTTCTTCGTCAGTCATCTCAGCTCTCCCTATGCCTATTTCGATAATTCACTGTATTGATGGAAGGGCGGGGCTTCAGTGCTGCTGTCCGTGTGGTCAGCGCGCAGGAAAACTCCCACGGGTAGCTCAGCAAGCAGGCTGGCAACAGAAATGCCGGCGCTGCCTGCTTCCAGGGTTGCCTCGGTTAAAACGCTTTGCCAGCAACCTGGGGCCGGTTGCAGGCACGTATCCTCCCAGTGCTCTTGTGGAATATGCGGTCTGTCGGTGTTATCCAGCAGGTTGGCGGTGAGTCGAGGGACTACCACCAGTAATTGATAGCCGGTATAGCGGCGGGTAAAGGCCACCACGTGATTGGCACGTTCGCCGTCTGCCATAAGCGGGTGGTAGTCGCCGTGGGCGAACAGCCGCGGATGGCGGTGGCGAAGCTCGAGCAACCGGGCAATCAGTGCTTGTTTTACTCGCCCATCACGCCAGGTGCGCAGGGCGGCTTTAGGTGGCAGCGCCTGATCAAGCCCTGCTTTACGCAGGCCGTAGTCGACTGGGCGGCGGTTATCCGGATCTACCAGACTGTAGTCCCAGAACTCGGTTCCCTGATAAAGATCCGGCACGCCGGGTACGGTTAGGCGCAGTACCGTCTGTACCAAGCCGTTAATGGTGCCCGGAAGGTCGAGAGAGCGCGCAGCTGCGGCGATCGAATCCCGCAAGGGCGCTGTGGTCAGCAACCCTTCTAAAAATGTGCGGCAGGCCGATTCGTAAGCCTCGTCGGGCCACAACCAGTGGCTACGTAGCTTGGCTTCGCGCAGGGCTTTTAACTGCCACTCGGCGAGTCGCTGGTTAAAGTGCTCAAGCGCCTCATCGTCCTGTGGATCGAGCGTTGGCGACCAGGCGCCCAGCAAAATCTGATAGAGAATCAGCTCATCGCCCGGTGAGGGCGCAAGCCCCTCAGGCAATGACTGGCGCAGCGGTGCGGCCATTTTCCGCCAACGTCCAATCTGGCTGGTAAACATCACCGCGTGCTCACTCAGTGCGGCAAGCCGGGCACGTACATCTTCGCCTCGCTTGTGGTCGTGGGTAGCGGTGGTCACCATGGAGCCAGGGAAGTCGCGGGCACGCCGGGCGTTGGCCTTATGGAAGTGCTCGGCGGAGTGGCTAAAGTGCTCCCCATCAAAGCCCACGTCGTTACGCGAAATCAGTGCCGCACTGCGATACCCGGCAGTATCTTCCACCGCCTTGGCGGCCACCGGCGAGGTCAGCTGTTGAAAACGGGTAATCGCGCGCTGACGCAGCTGGCGCTCGTTATCCTTGGCGCAATCACTCGGTGCCTCACCGCCTAGCCAGCGCTCAAGCGCTTCAAGAACGCCAATGTCCGGCGGGTTAAGCGCTTGGCGTGCACCCTGCATTGCCTGGGTAAAGAAGGGTTGATCAGCATCGGGGCGGCCGGTGTCATCGGCATAAGTGCGGTAGATAGGGAAGTGGACAATCAACGCTTCCAAGGCACGGCGAATCGCGGCCAGCGTAATATCACGGCTGCTTAATTGAGCACGCGCGACAGCATGCAGGGCACGGGCGCAGGCCGAAAATTCGCTGGCCAGCAAGGAAGTAAGTATCTCTCGTCTGGCCAGGCGCACTTCGGCAGAAAAATCAGGATTACGACCACTGACTTCGTGCCATAGTTGGCGTAGGGGGGCGGCGCTTGCGGGGTCGTGCTGTATTCCCGAGACCTCGTTCATGAATTCATAGCCGCTGGTGCCATCTACGCCCCAGTCAGTATGCAGCGTCTCGCCATCGCCCAGAATCTTTTCCACATACAGGGCGACATGGCGCGGCACAACTGCCGGGCGTTTTTCCTCTAGCGCATCCAGGTGCTGGCGCAGGCGCAGGCAGTAACCCCGCGGGTCGGCCAGCCCATCAACGTGGTCTATTCGCAGGCCGTCGACCCAGCCTTCCTCGACCAGACGTAATGGCAGGGCGTGTACGGCCTCAAAGACTTTTGGGTCTTCAATGCGTAGCCCGCCCAGTTCGGTCACGTCGAAAAAACGCCGCCAGTTAATCTCATCAGATGCGGTGCGCCACCACGCCAAGCGGTAGTGCTGACGTTCCAGCAAGGCATGAAGCCGAGTAGCAGCGTTATTACTTGCACCATTGAACAGTTTCATGACGGCGCTGAGCGACGCCTGGGCTGCGGGTGATTCCAGCACCTTGTTTAACTGGCGACGCGCATCCTGGGTAGACGTGTAAGCGTCTTCGTCTTGTTGCAGGGCTTCAAAAAAAGCCGCCTGCTCATACAGCGCGTTGTGCTCGGAAAAACGTAGTATGTCGCCGTAGTGACGCGGGTCGATGGGAAAACGGTGCTCGTGATAATCGACGTGAAAGCTTGCCGCCTCGGCGTCGTAGTCCAGCGTCAATTCGCCTGAGTTGAGTACTTCGGCATAGGCGGCGCCAAGAAACGGCACGAGCAGTTTGCCGTTAAGCGTGGGGTCAGCGTTGTTGATATCAGGATGCCAGTCGATATCGAAGAACCCGGCGTAGGGGCTATCGCCACCCCAGGCCAGCACGTCTTGCCACCACAGGTTTTCCGAGCCGCCCACCGCCAGGTGGTTGGGCACAATATCCAGAACCAATCCCATATTGTGGGCGCGCAGCCGGGAAACCAGGCTTTTCAGAGCGGCCTCACCGCCCAGTTCAGAATCGATGCGGGTAGGGTCAACGCCGTCGTAGCCATGTGGGGAGCCCGCGCGCGACGCCTGCAGCGGTGAGGCATAGATATGGCTGATGCCTAAAGCAGCGTAGTAGTCTACCCAGCGTTCGGCGTCTGCCAACGTAAAATCGCGATGAAACTGGAGCCGAAGCGTTGCACGAATCTCATTCATGAGTCGGCCTCCCAAGCAGGGCAGTTTGTGAGGTCGGCTCTTTTAGCTCGCCGCTGCGCGAAAGCGCCAGTGCGCCAAGCCGTTGATGAACTTCATCGGATGCCAGCAGGTCACTGGCATCCGTTGCCCAACGGCGACGCCAGTTGGGGTGTTCCGCCGTGCTGTTGGGCAGGTTGGCCTGCTCTTCAAGCCCCAGAACATCCTCTACCGGCAGTAATACCAAGGGGGCAGAAGTGCCGCCCAGATGGCGGGCACAGGCATCCAGCACCTGCGAGGCGGGAATGTCGGCAGCTTCCAGGGTCTGGGTGGTCGGTTTGCTGCCTAGCAACCCCAGCGTAGTGGCAAGCTTGGCGCGCTCGTGGCGCCGGGCCTGTTGCTCGCTTTCCAGGCTCTGGTCGGCTTTAAACAGACCCAGTCGGTCGCGCCATTCAATATCGCGGCCCGCCCACCAACCCGCCACGGTGGGCAGATCATGGGTCGAGGTGGTGGCCAGCGCATCCGCAGACCACCGGCTAGCGGCAAGATAGTTGCTGTCTTCGTCCTGTTCGAACCACAGCACCTGCATGCCCAATATGCCGCGCGCCGCCAGCTTTTGGCGAAAGCCCGGTGCCACGGTACCAAGGTCCTCGCCAATCACGATGGCGCGATGACGCCAGGACTCCAAAGCCACTAAACGAAGCATGTCGTCGAATGGGTAACGCAGGTAGCCGCCTTCAGTGGCGGGAGCGCCCTGAGGCACCAGCCATAAACGCATCAGGCCGAGTACATGGTCGATACGCAGCCCACCAGCATGCGCAAAGGCACTACGCAGCATATCGATAAAACTACGGAAACCCGAGCGCTTCAGTCCGAATGGCGAGAAGGCGGCCAGCCCCCAGTTTTGCCCCTGGCCGTTAAACAGGTCGGGGGGCGCGCCGATGGAAACGCCTTCCAGCATATCTTCCTGGCGGCTCCACGTTTGGCTACCCGCGGCGTCGGCGCCCACGGCTAAGTCAGCAATTAAGCCTATTGCCATGCCGTTTTCGCGAGTAGCGTACTGGGCGCACGATAGCCCTTCAGCGACTAGCCACTGCAGAAAGACGTGAAAACCTATTTCGTGGGCGCGGGTCTCGGCAAAGCGGGCCACTTCCGGGCTGGCAGGATCGCGAAGGGCTGCCGGCCAGTCACGCCAGTTGCTGGGCCCGAACTCGCGTTGCAGGGCCTCAAAACGGCAGTGATCTTCCAGTAAATCACCCCCCGTCTGACGAAATTTGTGCATTTTCTGGCGCAGGGCTTGAGTAGCTTCATCCTCGCAAGCCATGAAATCATCGTATAGAAAGCGCAGCCAGGAGAGCTTGGCTCGCGCTGCATCCAACCAGTCGAGTAAAGCGTCGGCTTCCAGGCGACGAAGTTCTGCCTGTAGCCCGTTGCGTGCCTGGGCATCGCGAACACGGTCTTCGCCCAATAGCGCCTCCGGCGCGCTATACAGCACATTGTTAAGAAGCCGCGTGGAAGGTGAGTACGGGCTGTAATTATCAGGGTTAGCGCTGAACATGGCGTGTGTGGGGCTAATGGCCAGCGCATCTGCGCCAAGCGTTGCCGCCGGGGCGATAAAGTTCTCCAGCGCCAGGATATCTCCGATACCCCCATCGCCCGTGCGGCGTAGGGCATAAAGCTGGGCGGCCAGACCCCATAATCGGGGCGTGGATTCACCGCTGGCCCCATTAGGGAAGAAACACCGCTGCGGCGCGACGGCCAGGGTCAATTGGGTATCGGCAATGTGCAGCTGGTGATAGCCGATTTCTTCAATGCCGGGCAGCGTGCCGTCGCGGTCGAGCGTGCCCTCTACGCGGCTGCCTTGCTCAAGCATCAATACAAATGCCGTGCCGGGAGCCAGTGGCGATGGCAACGTGATCGGCGTCTCAAGATCAGCGGTGATCAGCGGTGGCCACTCGGCCGGGCTTTCCGGTGCGTTCAGGCGTTTCAGACGCACCAAGCTTTCATCCAATGCCGCTTCACTCTCGTTTGGAAAACCGAGTATTTCCAGCAGGGTGCGCTGAACCGACTCAGACAGCTGACACGGTTCGCCGTCGCTATTTTCCCATTCAAGCAATAATCCGGCCGCTTCAGCGAGCTGGGTAAGTTTATGGTTCATCGGCTTGCCTCACTGTTACCCGGCCCATCCAACAGCCACACGGCAGCAGCCCCCGAGGGCAGGCGGCCACTCTTGGTAGACGCTGCCACTCCTTCACGTGTTTCGTATAAGCACTGCTCAGCGAGCAGCGATTGAGCGTCAGAATTGGTTACGGCAACCGGCTGATGGCTCAGATTGAGCGCTATTACCAGCTGGTAGCCGTCATTCATCTGCCAGCGGGCCAGCACGGCCTTATCGCCGATGGGGTTAGCCCCTAAGGCCCACGCGCCTTGAAGGCGCGGAACGATATGCTGATGGCGGAGGGCCAAAAGCGTGCGATAGCGTTCCAGACAAGCCGTATGGGAAGCCGTTTCGCGGGCGTCAAAGTCGGGAATTGACGCCTCGAAGGTGCTCAGGGCATTAGGGTCCGGTATGCGTTCGCGGGCCTTTTCATCTTGAAATGCGTTGAAGTCGGCAAACTCAGCCCGGCGTCCTGCGCGAACCGCCTGGGCGAGTTCTTCGTTATGCTCAGTGAAAAATAAAAAGGGCTGATTGGCCTCCCACTCTTCGCCCATGAACAGCAAGGGCACCATGGGTGAAAGCAGCAGTAGCGTCGTGGCGGCTGCTAGGGCGTCGGGGTCTGCAAGATGGCTTAGCCGCTCACCAAGAGCGCGGTTACCGGTCTGGTCATGGTTTTGCAGAAACGCCACAAAGGCTGTTGGAGGCAAATGAGCGCTAGACTCGCCGCGGGTATGGCCATGGCGTGTCTGCGCGCCCTGATAGATAAACCCTTCGCTTAAACAGCGTGCCAGCCGGGCCGTGGCATCGTCGACAAAATCGCTGTAGTAGCCCTCGGTTTCACCGGTTAGGAGGACATGAATCACGTTGTGCCAGTCGTCATTCCACTGGGCATTGAACTGCTCAGTATTGAGCAGGCTGGCGGTGTTGCCTTCGTTTTCAAGCACTAGATGAACATGCCGCTCAGGGGCTATCCGGGTGCGTGCGGTTTGTGCCAGCTCGACCAGAAAGTCCTGTTCGCTGATGGCATGCACGGCATCGAAACGCAGGCCATCCAGACGGTACTCCTCAAGCCACATCAAGGCGTTGTCGATAAAGTAGCGGCGCACCTGAGGCTTTCGAAAGTCGATGGCGGGGCCCCAAGGCGTGGCGATATCGTCACGAAAAAACGTGCTGGCATAGCTTGCCAGGTAGTTACCATCAGGGCCGAAGTGGTTATACACCACGTCAAGAAATACCATCAGGCCCAGCCCATGGGCTTCATCGATCAGGGCTTTCAGTTCATCCGGGCTGCCGTAGGAGGCTTCCACTGCGTAGGGCAGCACGCCGTCATAGCCCCAGTTACGCGCGCCGGGGAACTCCGAGACCGGCATTAGCTCGATGGCGGTAATACCCAGCTCAGCAAGGTAGGGAAGGCGTTGATGAACGCCCTCGAAGCCACCCAGCGTGCCAACATGCAGCTCGTAAAGCACCGTTTCATGCCAGGGGCGCCCTTGCCAGCCTTGATTGCGCCACTGGTAATGGTTTGGGTCAATCACTTCGCTAGGCCCGTCGATATCACCAGCCTGAGCGCGGGCAGCAGGGTCAGGTATCAGGCTGCCCTGATCGTCGCCATCACCGAAAACACGGTATCGGTAACGAGCGCCGTGGCCGCAGGCAAGCTCGGCAGAGAGATACCCGTCATCGACCTTTACCATGGTGGCGCTTGGCAGGTCTTCGACTTCGACATCGACCCGGCGCGCGTCCGGCGCCCAGAGTACAAACCGGGTGACTCCTTCCTCGACCACCTGGGCGCCCCATGTGGGCTGAAAAACCGTTTCTCGAAACTGAGTCCTGTCAGACATTCCTTGCCGACTCCTTCAGTGAGATAGCGCTGTTTTATGTCCTGCTTGTAAAGTGTCCGCCTGTTCAAGTGCCTGCTGGTAAAGCTTGCTGTAGGGCACGATGGATTGCTTCCAATGGTAGCGTCCCGTCATGGCGGCGCCGCGCATGGCGTTGAACAGGTCAGTCGACTTATGGACTGCAAAAGCGCGTTGAATCGCTCGCATGTAGCTGCCGAACTGCATGTCGTCGAAAAGAAAACCGGTTACACCATCCTCAATCGTATCGGCAAGCCCGCCGGTGCGGTGGGCGATGGGAAGCGAGCCAAAGCGCTGAGCATACATCTGGCTTAATCCGCAGGGCTCAAAGCGCGACGGCATCAGCAGGAAGTCGCTTCCAGCAAACAGGCAGCGCGCCTGGTATTCGTCAAAACCAATGTAAGCAGCGATAGCGCCTTGAAAACGCATGGCCAGCTCACGCAATGCTTCCTCAACATCCCACTCGCCGCTGCCCATAAACACGATCTGACCACCAGCATCGACAATCGCCTTGGCGGCCTTGATGGTCAGGTCGAGCCCTTTCTGATGAACAAGCCGTGATATCACCACGAACAGTGGGCCTTGGCTCGGCAACAGGCCGAAATGACGGCGGACATGATCGGCATTGGCGCGTTTACCACGCCAGTCGTTGGAGGAGAAGGCCTGAATCAGGTGGCTATCCGTACGCGGGTCCCAAGAGTCATCGATACCGTTGGGGATACCGCTCAGAAGTCCCTGGTCGGCTTTGCAGCGCAGCAGGCCATCAAGACCACAGCCGAATTTAGGCGTAGTGATCTCTTGGGCGTAGGTAGCACTGACCGTCGTGACATGCGAGGCATAGACGATACCTGCCTTCATAAACGAAAGGTCGCCGTAGTACTCGACACCTTCGATATGAAACGCCTCATCGGGGATGCCGAGCGCTTTCAAGCGCGAGGCATTGAAGATGCCTTGATATGCCAGGTTGTGAATCGTGAATACGCTTGGAATGGACTGCCCTTGCCAGTGCATATAGGCCGGCGCCAAACCGCACGCCCAATCATTGAGGTGCAATAGCTGGGGCTGCCAATCGAGATTTGCCTCGCCAAGGGCGATATCGGCCGCTGCCCGGGAGAGTCTGGCAAAGCGGATATCGTTATCCTGCCAGCCTTTATCCTGACCATCGCCATAGCCGCTGGAGCCCATTCCGTAGGGCGTGCCTTCGCGGTCATAAAGCTCGGGGCAGAGCAATACATACAGAATCAGCCCATCCTGGCAGGTGATCTTGCCTATATCACACGCAGGCAAATCGGCGAAGGCGGGCAGGTGGCCTACAGGAATAATGTCATACTCGGATTCAAGTATCTCCCGATAGGCAGGAATCAGCACACGCACATCGTGATGCACCGATAGCGCCCTGGGTAAAGCCGATGAAACATCACCCAATCCACCGACTTTAACGAAATCGGTAATCTCGGTGGTTACAAACAAAATGCGTTGTGGAGAGTCTGGTTTAACTTTATCGTTTTTAGCGATTTTAGTATTATTAAGATCCTTAGTAATACTGTGATCAGGACAATAGTCAGAAATTACTTGATGAGAGATATAAGAAGTTTTGACGGCGGTTAACTTCAAGTGCCTATCAACTTCTTTTTGACTCTCGTCCGGTTCGCTTGTATCGGTAGTAACCTCGCCCAAAGCCACTCCGCCCATGTTCAACCTCCCTGGATTATCATGGTTAATAACGCTTAACTAGATCACTCAGCTTTTCGATGACTTCCCTGTCTATCCTTCGAAACCCCTGACAACAGGCCTCGCAGTGGAAATCTTTATCAAACTACTTTAGTCGAAAAAGCATACGTTGGAGGCATGGCGCTCAACCATAACCTATATCAACTGATGTTTTAGATAATGGTTAAATGGCCTGGATAACGTTTTTAAACGGCCGATTGAATCTAATAAGCTATTATAATGTATGGCGTTTAATATCGATGTTAATGATAGTTAAAATTTTTGATCGGAGTCTGGGTTATCTATTTCTATATTTGTTAAGGAGTTTTAGGGCTTTGTTTTTAATTTATCTTAAAAAGTTTGTTAATTGTTAAGTTTGATCGATAAAGCGTTATATCGTTAAAAACCGAAAGAAGAACAACCCGCTCTGAGGGATTAACAAACCAGAGAGAGAGCTTGCATCACCGTCTTTTGTTAGGCGTTGAGCGCAGTCTTTCATTTTGGCCAATGGAGCCTGTGGCCTTATGCCGACAGGGAGAGAAAGAACAGAATCAGTGGAGGCGAGAGCAGCGAAAGAATAAACCCGCTAACTACCGCAATGGGCACGCAGGCGACGCCGCCGTGCTGTTGAATCACAGGCAGCGTAAAGTCCATTGACGTCGCGCCGCCATAGCCGATGGCAAGGGCGGTGTGTCGATGAATCACCAGCGGAATCAAAATAAACGCCAAGAGCTCACGAGTAAGGTCGTTAAAAAACGCCACGCCGCCCGTTAGCGGCCCTAGCTGGTCACCAATTAAAATGGCCGACAGCGAATACCAGCCAAAGCCCGAGGCCATGGCGAGTCCTTCGTTCCAGCTAAGCGAGAGCAAAGGCGCTGCAGCCAACCCCGCCAAAAGAGAGCTAACGGCCAGTGTGACCGCGATAGCAAGCCCTAGCCGATTGAGCAGAATTTGCTTCAGCGGCATGCCGGAATTACGTAGCTGACAGCCAATTAGCACCAATAACGCATACAACACCCACTCGGCCATAAGGTCAGCGGTGGTAAACAGCGCTTCACCTAGAAAGGGGCCCAGCAGAAGGCCTGTTATAACGCCGCCCGCTACTACGGCTAGCAAAAGTAGCGAACCCTGCATGGCGGCAAGCTTGCTAGTTGGAGCATTTTTAACCACCGGTGAATTGCCCGCTTTTAATGCGACCCGACGAGACAGCCACCACAGAGCTCCCAGGTTAAACACCGTAGTAATGCTAAACAGCAGTAATGCATTGCCTCCTAAGCGTGAAAGCTGGCTTGCCAGATTCTCAAGCCCGGCCAGGCTAATCCCCATAAAGAGCAAAATGAGATAAACCGAGCCGCTAACGGCCCGGTTGATAAGTTGCTGCAAATGGTGAGAGCGAACGCGTATTAAATAACCCACTACGAGGGGGAGCAGAACAATCAGTAATCCGGACAGCATCTAGGGTGTGGTGCCCCCTTCGGGAGTAAAGCGGGTAAGCCTAATACGAGTTTGGCGACGTCCTTCTTTTTGATACTCCGCGGAGAGAATCAAACCAGGCCAGTCTGGGTGAAAGTTAATCTCCAAGTGGCGATCAGGCTTCTCTTTATCTATTAAAACCACCTGCTGGGCATCGAATTCACCAGCCGGTACGCTTAACGTGTGGGTTTGGGGGGCGGCATAGTACTGAAAATTCTCATCACGGCCACGGTGGTCCACAAAGTCGAGATCGCAAGGCGCGCTTTGCGTGCAATTCTCATGGCCGGCGCGACGCGATAGATCTACCAGCGCGGCTTGACGGTCTATGGAGAGAATATCCCCTTCATTCAATTGATAGCTATCGCCGACGCCTAGTAGTGAATAACTGCTGCTGTACAGCAGCGAGCGTATTGAGTCATTACTTTCCGAAAAGCGGCTGTACTCCTGTCCGCGCGCAATAGTCACCGAAAAGCTCATGTCGCTTAACCAATGCAGGCCTTCCTGGCTTAGTTTATGGTTAATGGTGGCTCCCGGCCAGCCACGCGTTTCCAGCCGGTATTGGGCTTCGAAAGGCATGAGTTCAGTCAACTCATCGGTTGCTTCTTCGCCCGCGTTTACCTGCAGCGAAAATAGCGACAGGCAGGCGGTGCCTAACAGCGTACTGGCCGATAAAGGAACCATTGAGCCCAAAAAGTGCTTTGAACGGGCTGGTCGCATAGTGACTCTCCTTGTTAGCAAGCGATTGCCCAATAAACCGGGCAGTAGGGTGGTGCGAAAGAGTATTTAATCAATGACCAAGCGGCAGGTTCAGCGCCAGCGCTTAGTCGCTTTGCTCTTTTTCCATGTCTCAATATGTTGGCAAATACGTCTGTCTCGCTTTTCCATAGCCTGACATAACCATATCCGAACGCTATACGCGTCTATCTTAACATCGGTTACGTACTGATTCCTGGCGACAGCCTATTATCTGCCTAAGAAAACGCCGTGCGCCCTCACCAGACGCGTTCGCTACCCAAGGTTTTAAGCGTTTTAGTAGCCTTGGCTGGAGTTAACGATCGTCAGCGTTTCACCTGCCTCAAAGGCGTGCAGATAGGAAATAACCTGGTCAATGGCGTCATTCAGAGGGGTTGGGGCCGCCATATGAGGTGTAACTATCACCCGTGGATGCTGCCAAAGAGGATTTCCAGCAGGCAGCGGCTCTTCGCAAAACACATCTAACAATGCGCCGCGCAGGTGGCCGGGTTGATCGTTATCGCCCAGCGCCTCAAGAAGCGCCTGTTCATCAATCAGGCTACCCCGCCCGGGGTTTATCACGCTGGCGCCCTGGGGCAGTTTGGCCAGCCGTTCAGCGTTAAGAATGCCTTGGGTTGCGGGGGTATCAGGCAAAATAGCGACTACGCTCTGCACCTGGCTAAGCAGCTCATCCAGCCCTTCATCGCCATGCAAACACTGTACGCCTTTAATTGTCTTGGGCGAGCGGCTCCAGCCCAGCACCGGAAAGCCTGCCTGCTGCAGGGCGCTTGCCACATACGCGCCGATAGCACCTAGACCGAGTACACCCACCGGCCAATCGGCTTTATCTACCACGCGTTGTGGCTGCCATTCGGCGCTGGTTTGCTGATCGGCGTAGCAGTCCATGCTGCGGTAAAAGTGCAAAACGCCGTAGAGGACATAGTCGGCCATAAGCTCGCCCATACCCGCATCGCGCAGTTTTACGATGGGAACATCGACGGGCAGCCCTGGTGTGCTGAGCAAATAATCCACCCCGGCGCCCAGGTTGATGATGCCTTTAAGCTGTGTCTGCTCTTTCAAGAGATGCGCAGGTGCCTTCCACACGGCGAGGTAATCAGCATTTTGTCGTGCTTCTTCAGGCGCATCGCTGGTGACGACCGTTGCGTTAGGTAGCGCTTTAGAAAGGGCAGCGCGCCATTGTTCGGCGTCATCGGTATGCACAACAATTTTCATCTTGCCTCCTGGCGTGGTGGGTTTATCTGTTAACTATCATGGGTGAGGTCGACTATAGGCTGCAAGTCGTAACACCACGATAAACCAGTGCGTTTGGCCTACGCTTAAACGAACATCACGGTAAAGGGAAATTACCATGTCCGAGGCTTCGCTTCGTAAGGTGACTCGCCACCGCAGTGGCAAAGGATTTACCTATAGAACAGCGACAGGAAAAACATTACGCGATACGCGCTGGCGCGAGTGGATCGATTCCTTGGCGATCCCGCCCGCCTGGCAGAACGTCGAGATTACTCTCAATCGCCGCCACCATATTTATGCGGTAGGGCGTGATGACGCTGGGCGCAAACAGTACATCTATAACCCCAAATGGCGTGAAGCCCGCGAGGCAAAAAAGTTTGATCGCATCGTCGACTTCGCCCAGCGGCTGACCACTATGCGACGTATAACGGGGCAGCATTTAACGCTTGAAGGCCTGCCCCGGGAAAAGGTATTGGCCTGCATGGTGCGTTTGATCGACAGCGCCTACTTTCGGCCCGGCAGTGAGCGCTATCGACGGGAAAACGAATCCTACGGGTTAACCACCATGCGCTCCAAGCACCTCACCATTGAGGGCGATGAGCTGATTTTTGATTACCAGGGTAAAAGTGGCCAGCATCAGCACCGGGTCGTCGAGGATGCGAAACTCGCCCAGGTGGTCGCCGAGCTTGACGATATTCCGGGTTACGAAATCTTTAAGTACTTTGACGAAGATGGCAGCAAGGTACGCGTTGATAGTGCCGATCTGAACGACTATATCCACGAAGTGATGGGCGAAACTTTCAGCGCAAAAGATTTCCGCACCTGGGCGGGTACGTCACTTGCCGCGCTGGCGCTTGAGGAGCTGGGTATTGGCGAAGATGATAAGGCCAGCCAGAAAAATGTCCGTCAGGCGGTGGAGCATGTGGCGCAATCGCTAGGCAATACGCCAAGTATCGCTAAAGCCAGCTACATTGACCCGCGAGTGGTCGAGAGTTACCTGGATGGCCGCACTCTAGAGCACTTTCGCCAGCTGGTGAAGAACGAACTTGAAAACGAGCGGCTCATTGGCCCGGATGAGCGTGCTGTACTGGAGCTTTTACGCAGCCGTTTAAAGGAACAATTAAGTTGATGGGCATAAAGGCTTTGACCCGTAACCAAGGGGTGGTGCTAGTATCGGGCTAAGACGACATTGGCAAGCCCATGAGCGGCGGGGCCAGGTCGACCCTCTGGCCCGTTGCTTGGCGTGAAACAAACGCGCACCGGTTCTTGATGATCTTTGATGGTGAGTTGCCCGATGACTCAGGTTTCCCTGCCTTTTACGCGTGAAGAGTATGCTCAGCGCCTATGGAAGGTGCGTGCTGAAATGGCCAGCCGCGGTATTGATGTATTGATCGTCAGTGACCCATCTAACATGGCATGGCTGACCGGCTATGACGGCTGGTCGTTTTATGTGCACCAGTGCGTACTGGTGAGCCTTGAGGGCGAGCCGGTATGGTTTGGTCGGCGTATGGATGCCAACGGCGCGCTGCGAACCTGCTGGATCGACCCTGCCAATATTACCTATTACCCGGATTACTATGTTCAGAATCCGGAGATGCACCCGATGGATTATCTGGCCCAGTCGATCATGCCAGATCGCGGTTGGCACACCGGCGTGGTGGGCATGGAGATGGATAATTACTATTTCTCCGCCAAGGCCTACCAGAGCCTGCTGCGTGAGCTGCCCCACGCGCGCTTTATTGATGCCAATGCGCTGGTGAACTGGTGCCGGGCGATCAAGTCGCCCCAGGAAATCGCGTATATGCGCATTGCCGGCAAAATTGTTGAAGGCATGCACTCGCGCATTCTGGAAGTGATCGAACCGGGGCTGCCCAAGAGCAAGCTGGTATCGGAAATCTATCGGGTCGGCATTGAAGGCTTTGTAGACGAAAACGGCAAAGTGTATGGCGGTGACTACCCTGCGATTGTACCGATGCTGCCGACGGGTAAAGATGCCGCTGCACCGCATTTGACCTGGGACGATACGCCGTTTCGTGAAGGCGAGGGCACGTTCTTCGAAATTGCCGGGGTGTTCAAGCGCTATCATGCGCCCATGTCGCGTACCGTGTTTCTGGGCCGGCCACCGACCGACTTTATTCGCGCTGAATCGGCCCTGCTGGAAGGGATCGAAAACGGCTTGGCGGTTGCCAAGCCCGGCAATCGCACCGCCGATATCGCGATGGCCTTGGGCGCTGCCATGGATAAATACGGCTTTGACCGGGGTGGCGCGCGCTGTGGCTATCCCATCGGTATCTCCTACCCACCGGATTGGGGCGAGCGCACCATGAGCTTGCGCCCCTCTGATGAGTCCATCCTGAAGCCCGGCATGACCTTTCACTTCATGCCTGGATTATGGGTGGAAGACTGGGGGCTGGAAATTACCGAAAGCATCTTGATTACTGAAACAGGCTGCGAAACGCTGGCCAATTTTCCACGGCAGCTATTCGTTAAATGATGATAAGTCGTTAAATGACGATAAGCCGTTGAGTAACTGATTAAGGATTCGTTATGACCCTGCGACCGAGCCCGATTTCCGCGACTGTCGACTTTGATGCTGACGGCGTGCAGCACGGTTTTTTAAAGCTGCCTATCTCCACCGATATTTCGGCCTGGGGGGCGGTAATGATCCCGATCACGGTGGTCAAGAATGGCGAAGGCCCGACGGCGCTATTAACCGGCGGTAACCACGGGGATGAGTATGAAGGTATTACTTCACTGCTTAAGCTTGCCAATGCGCTTACCGCAGAGGACGTCAGCGGGCGGGTGATCATCGTGCCGTGCATGAATACGCCGGCGGTGATGGCAGGCGCGCGCACCTCACCCATGGACAAAGGCAACCTTAACCGCAGCTTTCCGGGCGACCCAAACGGCAGCGTGACGTTTCAGATAGCTGATTACTTCACCCGCGTGCTGGTGACCATGAGTGACGTGGTGCTGGATCTGCACTCCGGTGGCCGCACGCTGGATATTCTACCGTTCGGCGCTTCTCATGTGCTGGATGACAAGGCCCAGCAGCAGGCCGCTCTGGAGGGTGCCAAGGCCTTCGGCGCGCCCTACGCCATGGTGATGTTCGAACTCGACGCCGAAAAGCTCTTCGACACCGCCTGTGAACGACAGGGCAAGGTATTTGTAGCCACCGAACTGGGTGGCGGCGGGACTTCGACGCCGCAAAGTATGGCGATTACCGAGCGCGGCGTACGCAACTTCCTGATCCATTACGGCTTAGTAGAGGGCGAGGTGGAAATGCCGGAAGGTGGGCAGGTCTATCTGGATATGCCGGATGCCAGCTGCTACGTGCAGAGCCAGCACACCGGCGTACTTGAGCTTTGCGTGGCGCTGGGCGATGCCGTGACGAAAGGGCAGGTGTTGGCCTACGTGTACGATATGACCCGCACCGGCAGCGAGCCGGTTGCCTACCGCGCTGAACGCGATGGTATTCTGATGGCGCGCCGCGCCCCGGCGCTGGTCAATATGGGGGATACCATTGCGGTGATTGCCGATGTTGTCGAACGCCTGGAGGCATAGCCCAAGGCATGATGAAACTCGACCGATATGATCTGAAAATTCTCGATATCCTTTCCCGCGATGGGCGAATCACCAAGTCCAAGCTGGCCGAGGCGATTAACCTCTCGGTCAGCCCCTGCTGGGAGCGGGTCAAACGCCTGGAAAAAGCCGGGGTTATCGAGGGCTACACCGCGCGTATCAATGCCGATGTACTGGTGCCGCGTAATCCGGTGTGGGTGCAGATTGAGCTTAAAGCCCACAACGCCGAAAGCTTTGCCCGTTTTGAAGCCTTAGTGATGGAAACCCCGGATGTTACTGAATGTGTTGCTGTAGGTGGTGGCGTCGATTACCTGGTGAAGTTTGAAGCGCGCACAATTGATAGCTATCAGCGATTGATGGACAAGTGGCTGGTATCCGAGGCGGGCATCGAGCGTTATTTCACCTATATCGTGACCAAAACCGTTAAGCGTCAGCCGCTACCTGTCGATGTTGATGCATTTCTATGATCTTAAATATCACCGGGGGGCTTAAACATCATGTAGGGAAGGGCGTTTAACGGGCGGGATACGCTTAAATGAGCGCAAGCAGGCTTATAATGGGTTCATGGTCTCGCCAGGTGCTAATGGGGGACATGTAGCGCTATGAATATTGTGGCATACCCGGTTACGGCCCTCGCGCTTCGCTTGATAAAGCGCTTCATCGGCCGATTTGATCAAGGTTTGAAGGCTGGTACTGCCGTCTAGTGAGCCGCAACACACACCGACACTGACGCTTACTATTCCATTAGTGGGCTGATGAGGTATGGCAAGATCAATAACGTGCTGGCGGATGCTCTCTGCTAAGAGAAGCGAGCTTTTAAATGATGATGTCTCATTAGGATGTAACACCAGAAATTCTTCCCCGCCATATCGGCACACAACGTCGTTAGTATCACAGGCGCTGCGTAGCGCGTTTGCTACTGCACATAGACAGCTATCACCTTCGTTGTGACCATAGTAATCGTTATAAGCTTTGAAATTATCCACATCGATAAGGATGATGGCCACTCGCCTGGAGGCGCTGACGTTTCGCTTAAGCGCTTTGGCGCGAAGAGCCAGAGCTCGGCGATTGGCAAGATCGGTAAGAGGGTCAATACAAGAAATTCGCTCTAACTCTGCGTTACGGGCAGCCAGCTCTTCGCGTAGCTGCTCTACGCTCACTTTTTCCAGATAAAGCCTTAAAGATTCGGCTGAGAAACGATAATTAGCCATTAACGAAAGCACCAGTACGGGCATCCCTACAGATAAGTGATGGAGAACGTACCTGGCGTTGGCGCCTTCCAAAAACCAGATAGTGGTATAAAGGCAAGCAAATACAAATAGAGAACCATAAAGACTGTACTCAAACGGGGGGGTGATAACGATGGTGAGCACTAAAAAAAAGACTAGCCCCGCGTAAAAGTAATTTAATACGTTTGGATCATTGGAGCCGAGAAGAACGGCGCACCATACGAGGGTACCCAGACAAGCTTGGCAAACGCCGGCTAACTCCTTACGCCGAATAGAAACCGACCGCTGATAGTAAGCAAATAGCATAATGGTCGGTGGCCCAACGATTAATCCACGCAGCAACACTGAGCGTAAAGTAATATCAGGCAGCAAATTGATATCGACAAGCGTATAAGAGAAATAGAACGTGGCCAGCCAGACGGTAATACGTTTGAGCGAGCGCAGACGCTCGTCATGCCGGTCACTATCATATAGATCACGCACCGTCACGTTACCGAGACGCTGTGAAAGTTGCTGATAATAGACAGAAAATCGGTACACGGTAACGGTCTCTCAGCTTGCTAAGCCTTAACGTGACTATATTTGCGGAGCAGGTTTGCTCACAATCGTAAGAACTAGGGTCATCTTAGCCGAGTATTATGGTAAAAAACGTTTAAATTTAAAGTATCGCGGCTATTTACACTCTTTATAATTTTAGTTTGATACTGCGTAACAATACGCTTGCGCCAACCAAAAAAAACCACTCCCAAACGCCCGTTGACAAAAAAAGCCGCATAATAAGTGGCAGTTTTCAAAAACACTTCGTGCGCTATCTCCCTTACGCTAGGCACATCGAAAAACTAGGCCAAAAGCTAATTTTTCAATCGTCAACGTGCAACGGTTTGTCGCCTGTCAATGGCTTCAACCAGGGGAGGTTTCCATGACCACACTATCGACCACGCTGGTTAAACGCTTGGAAGACCCACGCCTGTTCCGCCAGTATGCCTATGTGAATGGCAAATGGACGCATGGGGAAGGTGGCCGTGAAGAAGCGGTGTATGATCCGGCAACCAACGAAGCTATTGGTCATATCCCGCTGCTTGAAGCCAAACAGATTACCGCAGCTGTTGATGCGGCAGAGGCCGCCTTTGTCCGCTGGCGTGCCCTGCGTGCCGATGAGCGCTGCGAACGTCTGCTCGCCTGGTACGATTTGATTCAGGCCAATCGTGAAGATCTGGCGACCATCATGACGCTGGAGCAGGGCAAACCGCTGCCTGATGCGCGTGGTGAAGTAGAGTACGGGGCAAGCTTTGTGCGCTGGTTCGCCGAAGAAGGTAAGCGCACTTACGGGGAAACTATCCCCAGCCATATTCCCAACGCCTCGTTGGGGACTATCAAAGAGCCTGTCGGGATCGCCGCGATGATTACGCCGTGGAATTTTCCACTGGCAATGATTACCCGTAAAGCGGCGGCCGCGCTGGCTGCTGGTTGCCCGGTGATTGTGAAACCTGCCAATGAGACGCCCTTTTCAGCGCTGGCGCTGGCAGAATTGGCCGAGCGGGCAGGCATACCGGACGGTATCTTTAACGTTGTGCTGGGTGAGCCTGCCGAGGTTTCTAAAATACTGTGCAGCGAGCCGCGCATTCGAGCGCTGTCATTTACCGGCTCCACCCGCGTTGGCCGCCTGTTAATGGAACAAAGCGCCGGTACCGTGAAACGTCTTTCCCTGGAATTGGGTGGCAATGCGCCGTTTATCGTTGGGCCGGATATGGATCCTAAGGAAGCGGCCTATGCGGCGGTTGCGGCCAAGTTCCAAACGGCCGGGCAGGACTGTCTGGCAGCCAATCGTATTCTGGTGCACGAATCCATTCACGATGAGTTTGTTAAGCAATTTACCGAGCGCATGGCGGCGTTAACCGTAGGTAACGGATTGCAGGGTGAAGTAGACCTTGGCCCGTTGATTCATCGCCAAGCCGTAGAGAAGGCCGCTGCAATTGTCGACGATGCGATTTCCCAGGGTGCAACGCTAGTGATGGGTGACCAGAGCCAAGCCCCGGGCGATAACTTCTTTATGCCGGTGCTATTAACGGACGTAACGCCACAAATGAAAGTCTGGCGGGAAGAGAACTTCGCCCCTGTGGCCGGGATTACTGCTTATTCGAGCGATGAAGAAGTCATCGAGCTTGCCAATGATACCGAGTATGGCCTGGCGGCCTATGTCTATACCCATGATATCCGCCGGATCTGGAAACTGATGCGTGCGCTGGAGTACGGCATGGTCAGCGTCAATTCGGTGAAGATGACCGGCCCGCCGGTGCCGTTCGGCGGCGTGAAACAGTCTGGTCTTGGCCGGGAGGGCGGCGCCACCGGTATCGACGAGTATCTCGAAACCAAGTATTACTGTTTGGGCGCGCTTGGGTCGGTCTCGGGAAGCTAGCGGCGCAGATTGCATAAAAACTTACGTTGTTACTAATTTTAAAAACTTTCCTAACAGTAGGAAGGTTGATCGTACAGAGAGAACGCTATGAGCTTGCATCAGGATCTGATCGAACGCGACCGCAAAGTCACTTTTCACGCCTCTACTCACCTGCGTGATTTTGCCCATGGCGATGCGCCGGGCCGTGTAATTACCGGCGGTAAGGGCATCAATATCGTGGATAAGGACGGCCGCGAATTTATCGACGGCTTTGCCGGGCTTTACTGCGTGAATATCGGCTATGGCCGCACGGAAATTGCCGAGGCGATTTATAAGCAGGCAATGGAAATCTCCTACTACCACACTTACGTGGGCCACTCGAACGAGCCGCAGATTGCGCTTTCCGAGCGTATTCTGAAAATCGCCAGCATGAACATGTCCAAAGTCTACTACGGCATGTCAGGCTCAGACGCTAACGAAACCCAGCTGAAAATCGTGCGTTACTACAACAACGTGCTGGGCCGTCCGCAGAAGAAAAAGGTGATCTCGCGGATGCGCGGCTACCACGGCTCGGGCATTGCTTCCGGCTCACTGACCGGCCTCAAGGCGTTCCATGATCATTTCGATCTGCCTATCGATACCATCCGCCATACCGAAGCGCCGCACTACTACCTGCGCGCAGCCGAACAGCACGGCATGACTGAGCTCGAGTTCTCGTCTTACTGCGCCGACAAGCTGGAAGAGATGATTCTTGAAGAAGGCCCGGATACCGTGGCGGCGTTTATCGGCGAGCCGGTATTGGGTACGGGCGGTATCGTACCGCCGCCGGAAGGCTACTGGGATGCGATTCAAGCCGTGCTTGCCAAGTACGATGTGCTGCTGATCGCTGATGAAGTGGTGTGTGGCTTCGGGCGTACCGGCTCTGACTTCGGTAGCCACCACTACAACATGAAGCCTGATCTGGTCACGATTGCTAAAGGCCTGACCAGTGCTTACCAGCCGCTTTCCGGCGTGATTGTGGGTGAAAAAGTATGGCAAGTGCTTGAGCAGGGCACCGGCGAGTTTGGTCCCATCGGTCACGGTTGGACCTACTCTGGTCATGCGCTGGGCTGTGCGGCGGGCATTGCCAACCTGGATATCATTGAGCGTGAAAACCTGGTGGGCAACGCCGCGGAAACGGGTGCCTACTTCCAGGCGCAGCTTAAGGCTACCTTTGAAGGCCATCCGCTGTTAGGAGATGTGCGCGGCGTTGGCCTGATGGCCGCGCTTGAGTTTTCGCCCGAGGCGAAACAGCGCCTGCACTTTGACCCGGCATTAAAAGTTGGCCCACGCGTGGCGGCAGCGGCAATGGAAGAGAACTTGATTGCTCGCGCCATGCCCCAAGGGGATATCCTGGGCTTTGCGCCTCCGCTTACTATCAATCGCTCAGAAGTTGATGACATGATTGGTCGCGCCAAACGCGCTATCGACCGTGTAGCGGATGAGCTTACGCGCTCAGGCGATCTGAAAAAAGGCCATCAGGAAGCTGCCTTTACGGTTTAATGGATAGGCGCTGACCTTATAAACGCCGCTGCTTATGCAGCGGCGTTTTTGTTTTTGAACAAGGCGGCTATGCTGAACAGAGTGCATGATCGACTGAGAGGCAGGAGTGACTATGCAACCGGTATTGGCTTTTGATGTTTACGGCACGCTGATTGATACACAAGGGGTTACCACCGAGCTTGAACGGCGCCTGACGGATGCCTCCAAGGCGGGTGAGTTTGCCAAGCGATGGCGGGAGAAGCAGCTGGAGTACAGCTTTCGGCACGCATTGATGGGGGCTTACGTGCCTTTTTCAGAATGCACACGAGAAGCCCTGGTGTTCACCAACCGTGCGCTACAGGCGGGCCTTTCGGATAACGACCACGATCACCTGATGGCTATATATGCAGAGCTTCCTGCCTTCCCTGACGTGGTGCCTGCTATTGATCAGCTACGTGACGCGGGTATCCGTTGCGTGGCGTTTTCCAACGGCACGGCTGAAGCGGTTACACAGTTGCTGGCACGTGCGGGGGTAGAAAGCCATATGGACGCGGTGGTGAGCGTGGATGATATCAAGCGCTTTAAACCAGACCCGGCAGTCTATGCGTATCTTCGCGCGCAGCTGGAGACGCGCCCTGAGCATACCTGGTTAATTTCCAGCAATCCCTTTGACGTGATTGGTGCAACCCATGCAGGGCTACGCAGTGCCTGGGTGCGGCGTCATTCCGATGCGCCATTTGATCCGTGGGGGATCGAGCCGGATATGACGGTGCCTGATTTGGAAACGCTGGCGGGGCGACTGATCGGTTAGGTTGGTATCCCGTCCCTGAAGCCGCATAATAGGCTACACGTAACGACTTAGGACGCGATCATGTCAGAGAAAATTTACTGTGTTGCCAGCTTTAAACCCAAACCGGGCAAAGAAGAGGAGGTGTTCAAGGCGCTTCAGTCGCTTGAACCAAATACTCACCGGGAAGACGCCTGCATTCACTACACGGTGACGCGCCAGATCGATAATCCCTTCGCTCAGGGCACCGGTTACCCGATCGTATTCCATGAAATCTGGGCCAGTCGTGAAGAGTTTGAAGCGCATTGTCAGCGTAAAGAGATTCAGGACTTCTTCGCTGAGCATGTTGAATCACCCGATGGCGATATCGAAGACGCCAATGTGTGCGTGTATACCGATGAACCGTGGAACTTTGACGCCCCCAAGGTATAAACCCCGCGTGTAGAATGGGCTCACGACACCGATAAACACGGAGCAAACATGACCGACAAGAAAATGAACGTTGAAAGCTTTAACCTGGACCATACCAAGGTAAAAGCGCCTTATGTGCGTCTGGCGGATATCAAGCAAGGCCAGAACGGCGACCAGATCCATAAATACGATCTGCGTATCTGCCAGCCCAATAAAGAACACATGGAGATGCCTGCGCTGCATTCTCTTGAGCACTTAATGGCCGAGCTATCGCGCAATCATACCGATAAAGTCGTCGATATCAGCCCCATGGGCTGCCAAACCGGCTTCTATATCGCGATGATTAACCACGATAACTACGACGACGTGCTAACCATCATCGAGCAAACGCTGAACGATGTACTAATCGCCACCGAAGTACCTGCCTGCAACGAAATGCAGTGTGGATGGGCCGCCAGCCACAGCCTGGAAGGTGCTCAGGAACTCGCTCGTAACCTGCTCGCCAAACGCGGTGAGTGGACGGAAGTATTTGCTTGATTACGTAGTGATTTAGTAAACCTAAAACGCCTCTGTATAGAGGCGTTCTGCTGATAAGCTTGGTTATTTTTGCATTTGTTTTGCTATATAACACAGCTTATTTATGGCGTTGAAAAATTCTCAGCGGCCGCTTCTAATACAGCTAAAGCGGATTCGGCATCTTCAAACCCAAGTCCTTCCATACCGCCATCGGGCCCTTTGTAGTTTGCAAACCAAATATCGATGATTTGGCTAACACCAGGGAATTCACTATCGAGCTGCGTCATGCTTTCAACATGGGCAAATGGTGAACCTTGAGTCAGCACCGCTATGAGTTTGTCGTCTTGCTCACCGCCATCCAGCATTTTCAGAACCCCAATAACGCGGACATCAACGATTTCGCCGCGTGGAATTGCCTGACCTAGCACAATCACGTCGAGCGGGTCGCCATCACCGCCCATTTCTTTAGGTAGGTCTGTGCCAGGAATCGCACCGTAATTTCCGGGGTAACCCAGATAATTTACAACGCGGGGCGCATCATTTTTATATTCCCAGTAAACCGCGTTAGTATCTTCTTTACTAACTTCCCATTTAGCTGATGTGCCTGTTGGGATTTCAATAATGGCGCTGACAACGCCATTAGAATTTATAGCATCCATCGCCATTAAATCTTGATCACCAACAATGGTGAAATCGTCCTTCATGTTCATGCTTGAGCTGTGAGGCGTTGTCTCAGAAAATGCTAAGCCACCCAGCGGCTCCGCATGAACGGTAGTCGTTAGCATTGAGGCGTACATCAAACTCGCAAGCAATATTTTGTTACGCATAACAATTCCCACACCTGATTAGATTTTACAAAAACGTTTACAAAAACTTATCAGGTGGGGATGACGCATTAATGACAGTTTCAACATGTCAGGCAGGATCAATTGTAAGTAGCAGTCGCTTTTGGCCTTCATTAAGTGAGGGGCTGCGGTGCGCTAGTGCGCTATGCTCGCATCCTTCCCAACCACTGCCTTTAATAAGCGCGATATCGCCTGCTTTGAGCGTTTGGACGGCATTAGGTTTAAGTACTATTTCAGGCCTGTCAGGAGTCGGGGCTCCCAATCCATCGCGGTTAACGGCTTCTTCGGGCAGCCATTCACTGCCGGGGCCTAGGTAGGTTGTCACTAAGCGCACAGGAAGATTGTCGCAATGAAAACGCGGGCACATCGCCTCGGTCAATATTCTAAGCCGTATACCTACGGTCTGTGACTCAAACAGATAAGCAACCGCCTGGGCAAGGGACACAATATCGTCAATCAGAGCATTTGCCGCCTCCGGCTGCGGCGCGCGGCGCCTAAGTTCTTCTATGAGGTTGTCATCGGGGGTACCTAACCATGAAAACTGCCAGGGGCGCTCTGTTTGGCATTGCGCCGTAGCACTTAATGCAACGTCGGCAGGTAAGCGGCGTTGCATCACGGCAATATTAATGGAATCTTCAAATATACGCGGCAGCACGCTGATATCTTTACCCATCGCGGCATGAATGGGAGACAGTGTGGTCGAGGAGGCGGTGGCGGTCATAAGTTAACCTCGTCAAAGAAGAACGTAGTTAGTTATCAAAATCATAATTGATATGTTATAACATTAAATGCAGTTTGAGGTAACCTAACATTATTTTTCGGCATGCCGTTATCGCTTAATACCTTTCCATCCAAGCGCTTAGACATTCTGCGGGCGGCCACCATTGCCCATGTCAGAAAAGGCCTGCAGAGGTCTATTGACAGGCGTCCATAGTTGCTCCTATAAACACGCTATAACCCCTCACCTCAGGCGCTCATGTTCCTGCTCATCACGATTGCCACGCTTTCTATCGCACTGTCTTTCTTATGTTCCATCCTTGAAGCGGCCTTGCTCTCCCTTACGCCAAGCTATATCGCCAGGCTGAAAGAAGACAAACCCAAGCTGCATGCCTCGCTTAGCCAGCTTAAAACCAGCATTGACCGGCCACTGGCGGCGATACTGACGCTTAATACAATTGCGCATACCGTTGGTGCAACAGCGGTGGGGGCACAAGCGGCAGTGGTATTCGGAGAAGCCTCAATTGCCATTGTATCTGCCGTCATGACGATGCTGATTCTGATACTTTCTGAAATTATTCCCAAGACGATTGGCGCCACCTACTGGCGCGGTCTGGCACCGCTTTTGCCGCGTTTATTAAAGCCGATGATAGTGGGGTTACTGCCCTTTATCTGGATGTCGGAGCAGATTACGCGTCGGCTGGGCACGTCAGAGCACGACGTTGATCTACGCGACGAAATCAAGGTGTTGGCACGTGTTGGGCTTGAGGAGAAGGTGCTGGATGCTGATGAGTCGCGCACCATCATCAATATGCTTAACCTGCATGAAATTGCTGTAAGCCAAGCCATGACGCCAAGAACGGTGTGCGTGACAGTGCCACCGAACATGGACGTCAAGACATTTGATCAGCAGTACAGTAAGACGCCGTTTACGCGTTTTCCAGTGATGGATAACGGTGAAATGGCCTTTGGCTATGTGCATAAAGCCGATATGTATCATGCCGATGATGCTAAAACCATGCGTGAGCTTATGCATCCCATTGCGAGTGTCGATATCGCGCATAATGTAGAGCATGTGTTTGCTTCAATGCTCAAGGACCATCTGCATATGCGCGTTGTATATGATGAGCATGGCACCTTTGTGGGCCTTATTACGCTTGAAGATATTATTGAAGCTATCCTGGGCCAGGACATTATTGATGAAACCGATAGCGTGGCCAATTTAAGGCATCACGCCAAGCAGCGCTGGCTGACCCGTATAAAGCATAAAGATTCCAGTTCCACTATTTAGATAGCAGGGCGTCTGGTTGGCTCATAAGATTCAGGCGCACGGTCCTGAAAAGAAAAACACGTGAACGTTGGGATAACATTCGTAGTCTTAGCACTAAATGTTCTATGGTGAATTATCTATAGGTGGTTTAAGGTATTAAAAAAACATTAATCACCCGCGAAGGAGGCACTATGTCATTACGTATCAATGCGGTCGTTCCCGATTTTGAAGCCCAAACTAGCCAGGGGCCTATTCAATTTCATGAGTGGATCGGCGACAGCTGGGCTATTTTGTTTTCACACCCCAAAGATTTTACGCCGGTCTGTACCACTGAGTTTGGTGCGGTAGCCACACTAAGTGCCGAGTGGAAAAAACGCAGCACTAAAGTGATTGGCGTGTCGGTAGATGGTGTTGAAGATCACAAGCGCTGGGCGGGCGATATTACCCAGTACAGCGGCAGCGATGTTGACTTTCCGATCATTGCTGACGAAGGCCTCAAGGTTTCAAAGCTTTTTGATATGCTGCCTGAAGATGCTTACCTGCCGGATGGCCGCACGCCTGCCGATAGCGCCACGGTACGCTCGGTGTTTATTATCGGCCCGGATAAGCAGCTCAAGCTTTCCATGACCTATCCCATGACGGTAGGGCGTAATTTTGCAGAAATCCTGCGCGCCCTCGACGCCCTCCAGGCAACCGTTAAACACGGTGTTGCGACGCCTGCTGATTGGACCGTTGGCCAGGATGTGATTATTCCGCCCAGCGTCTCAGATGCTGACGCCAAGCAGAAATTTGGTGAGTTTGAAGCCGTGCTGCCTTACTTACGTAAAACGTCACTTAAGTAAGCGCTAAGTACTGCGTATAGTAAAGCCCTGAGGTTCTAAAACCTCGGGGCTTTTTAGTGGGATTTGATCAAGCTTGCGAAGCTTCTAAGGCAAGTTGTTCAACCGTGTTCGATACGTTACGCGCGCCCAATAAGATTTCATTAACAATGTTTTCAATTTCACCAACGCTTGCCTGGCTTGATTTACCCTGTTCAACGACCAGCTGCATGGCCTCGGTGGTTTTCATTACTAGCGCCGTATTCTCTTTCAGCAACTGAGTAATTTCAGTTACCGCATTACTTGAGCCTGTCGCTAGCTGCCGAACTTCGTTAGCAACCACGGCAAAACCGCGTCCCTGTTCACCCGCCCGGGCAGCTTCTACAGCAGCGTTCAGCGATAGCAAATTGGTTTGGTTGGCAATGCGGGCAATGGAGGCTGTGATGCTATTGATGCTCTTGGCCTGTTCGTTCAGCGCTTCGATCAGCCGCTGAGCTTCCGCTATGGTCTGGGCGGCCTGGTCGGTATCGCGCATGACTCGCTGCAGATGGTTTAGGCCGTTTTGAGCTATTTGTTCTGTCTGCGTTGACGTACTTTGTGCCGAAGAAACCGCTTGCTTAGTCGCTTCCGCTTCTTCAACGGCACGAGTGATATCGGTGGCAAACTTGACCACTTTAAATACCTTGCCGTTGGAATCAAAAATAGGGTTATAGGTGGCTTCTAGCCAAACGCTTTTGCCTTGTGCATTAATGCGCTCAAATTTACCCTGCATCAGCTCGCCCTGGGATAAAGACTGCCAGAAATGTGGATGCGTTTTATAAAAGTCCTCAGAGCAAAACAGCTGATGATGTACCCCAATAATTTGTTCATTGCGGTAACCCATTGTGCGTTCAAAATTCTCGTTGGCATTGAGTACGTTGCCTTCAGGGGTAAATTCAATTACCGCCATGGAACCGTTTAGCGCCTGAAGAACGGCATTTTTACGCTCAGCCTGGAGGTGAGCATCGGTGATATCGTTGGCTAACTTAACCACTTCACGGACGCGGCCCCGCCGGTCACAAATCGGAAGGTAAGTAGCTTCCAGCCATACTTCGTTGCCTTGGGCGTTAAAACGCCGGAACGTACCTCGATGGCTTTCACCGGCCGCTAACGCTTGCCAAAACGCCTGATATTCCGGCGTCTGGGCTTCAGCTTGACTGCAGAACATGCGGTGGTGCTGGTCGCGCAGGTCGTTAAGGGTATAGCCCATGACGTCTAAAAACAGCGGGCTTGCGGTTTTGATATCGCCAGTCGGTGTAAAGGTAATGAACGCGGTGTGCTGTTGGACAGCGGTGCGTAAATGTGAGCTGGATCGTAAAGGTAGCATTAGTCGTGTGCTCATCGTATAGGGTTGGTATAATTTTTCTAAAAGATTAGTATGAGCTTACACCAAAAACACAGTTTTTTTCGTTTAGTGACAGTTGAATAAAATCGTAATATTTAGTTACCGCTAATTGATGTTATTTAATGGAGGGGTTCGCTCAGCACTTCAATAATATGGCATTGCTTAACACTGCCCCCCGCGCATTGGTCAATGGTCTGGGTTAACTCATCACGTAGTGCGGTAAGGCGAGCGATACGCGACTCCACCTCCGCCAAGTGATGCCTTGCCAGTGCATCTACCTGTTGGCAGGGCATGGAGGGGTGATCAACCATTACCAAAAGCTCACGTATCGCATCCACAGAAAAACCGAAATCTCGTGCATGACGTATAAACGTCAGACGGCGGATAGCGGCAGGAGTATAACGCCGCTGATTACCTTGATTACGTGGTGCTGAAGGCAGTAACCCTATGCGCTCGTAATAGCGCACCGTTTCAGGCTTGCAGCCGGACAGACGTGCCAATTCACCAATGCCTACTTGCTGCTCAGAAATAGATTGTTGTGGTATTTGCTCTTTCATGGCTTGAACCTCTAGTCGCTACAGGTATTACGCTGTCATTACGATAGGAGATTAAGGAAGCGAGTGCCATGTCTACTAGTCAACACAGCAGGTCGGATATCTTAACGCTCCATGTGCAAGGCATGGATTGCGGCGGGTGTGAGCGAAAAGTTGAAGCAGCATTGAGTCGCTTGGACAACATTCATCACGTCGCTGCCAGCAGTATCAGCGGTACGGTAAATATTGTCAGCGATGATAAAACGCGCCCTAACCGGCAAGCAGTGGAAGAAGCGCTGATACGTTTGGGGTACATCCCCGTAACGGCCGACTCATCCCAGTCCAGCTCGCCCGCCTGGTGGCAAACACCTAAAGGAAAGCTGGTGCTTTTGAGCGGAAGTTTGCTTTTGCTGGCATGGCTTTGCACGCTGGTTTGGCCAGCAGCTGGCCACTGGCCATTTTTGGCGACAACGCTGGTGGGGCTGATACCCATCGTACAGTCGGCATGGCGTGCCTTACGCATGCGCAATCCGTTTACCATTGAAATGCTGATGAGCATTGCCGCCGTGGGGGCGCTTGCTATTGGGGCCTTGGCAGAGGCCGCCGTAGTGGTATTTCTATTCGCGGTAGGAGAGCTGCTTGAAGGCGTTGCCGCGACTCAGGCGCGGCGGCGTATTTCGGCGCTCACGAATTTAACTCCCTCAACGGCACGGCTGTTAGTTGACGGCGTAACACGTGAAGTCGCTGCATCAACCTTAATGCCGGGTCAGCATGTTGTGGTGCGCCCCGGCGACAGAGTACCTTGCGATGGCTATATCCTTTCAGGCGAATCATCAATTGATGAATCACCGGTCACTGGAGAATCAGTGCCTCGCGCTCGCTTGGTCGATGACGACGTCTTTGCTGGTACGATTAACCTGGATGCCTTGATAACGATAGAGGTAACTCGCCGCGCTGAAGACAACACCCTCGCGCGGATAGTGAGGCTTGTTGAAGAAGCGCAGGCCAGTAAAGCACCAGTGGCACGTTTCATTGATCGTTTTGCCCAGATATATATGCCTGCTGTGGTGGTGGCCGCGTTGTTAGTTGCGTTGGTGCTTCCGCTGGCATTTGATATGACGTGGTCGGAGTCCACCTATCGAGCGCTCACGCTGTTATTGATTGCCTGCCCTTGTGCTCTGGTGATCTCAACGCCTGCAGCTATTGCCGCTGGGCTCTCCAGTGCAGCACGGCATGGGTTGCTGATTAAAGGCGGGGCTGTGCTGGAACAGCTAAGCCATCTTAAGCGGGTGGCCCTTGATAAAACGGGCACATTAACCGCGGGCGCTCCACAAGTAACCGATATTGAGGTTGCAACGCCGGGTGCTGAAACCCGATTACTGCGCCTGGCAGCGACTCTTGAACAGGGCGCTAATCATCCCATCGCAACCGCTATTACTAATCATGCGCAGGCGCAGGGCATTATCCCGTTAAACGAGGCGGTCTCTGTGCGCTCGCTGCCTGGGAGCGGGGTGATAGGCCACGTAGACGACAGTGAGGTAATGCTCGTTAGTCCCCGCTATCTGGCGCATATCGGACTGCCTTTAGATTCATGGGCAGAGCGTATCCAGACGCTTGAGCGGCAGGGGAAAAGCGTTGCCCTGTTAATTGAAAATCAAGTGCTGTACGGGCTAATTGCTTTACGTGATGAGCCGCGTGAGGACGCACTCGAAGGCATACAGGCACTTAAAAAACTGGGTGTGGAAGTGATTATGCTCAGCGGCGACAATAACCAAACGGCGCAAGCCATTGGAGAAAAGCTGGGGCTTCAAGCGTACGGTGAATTGATGCCTGATGATAAGGCGCAGCGGGTACGTGAATGGCAAGCAAAAGGATTAGGCCCGGTGGGTAAGGTCGGTGATGGGATTAACGATGCCCCGGCTTTGGCCGCGGCAGAGATAGGCATCGCCATGGGCAATGGGACCGATATAGCCTTGGAAACGGCGGATGCGGCCCTGCTGAAAAATCGCGTTAGCGGGGTCGCGGAGTTGATTAAACTATCCCGGGCAACGCTTTTTAACGTGAAAACCAATGTAGCGCTGGCGTTGGGCTTCAAAGCGGTTTTTCTGGTCTCTACGTTGCTGGGCGTAACCGGTATGTGGGTGGCCGTAATGGCAGATACAGGGGCAACGGTTTTGGTAACGCTAAATGCCATGCGTCTGCTACGTTATCGTTTTTAGCATGGCTGACTGAGAAACCAGCGTTTGTTGATCAAGGAACCTGCTCCAGGCCCTGAGTATAGAAGGGCCTGGATTCTCTAACGCTATGCTTCGACGTACTCAACCAACGCTTGGGCGAACGTGTCAGTGGTGCCTGTACCGCCCATGTCGGGGGTTACCATCTCGCGGCGCGTCTCAAGTACTTCACGGATACCTTGACGAATTGCCTCCGCTTTAGCATTCATGCCCAGGTGGTCAAGCATCTGCGCGGCGGCCAGCAGCAGGGCGCAGGGGTTGGCAAGCTTTTTACCCGCAATATCCGGCGCTGAGCCGTGCACCGCTTCAAAAATCGCGGCTTTTTCGCCAATGTTCGCTCCAGGAGCCAGGCCCAAACCACCCACTAACCCAGCACAAAGGTCTGAGAGAATATCGCCAAACAGGTTTGTGGTGACCACGACATCAAACTGATGCGGGTTCATCACCAGCTGCATACAGGCATTATCAACAATCATTTCCTGAAACTCGAGTTCGGGATACTCTTTGGCGATTTCGCGCGCCACTTCAAGAAACAGGCCTGAACTGGTTTTAATGATATTGGCTTTATGAACAGCGGTGACCTTTTTACGCCCCTGGTTTTTAGCCAGCTCAAACGCATAACGTACAATGCGCTCCGACCCTTTACGGGTCACCTTGATAACGGAAATACCGGTGTTGCCGTCGTCGATCATCTCCTGCCCGTCAGACAGATAAGCGCCTTCGGTATTTTCGCGCACGGTAATCATATCGATATCTTCAAAGCGCGATTTAGTACCTGGGAAGCTAATGGCCGGGCGCACGTTAGCGTAAAGGTCAAAGTGGCGGCGAAGCTGAACATTGATGGAAGAAAAGCCTTTGCCGATGGGGGTCGTAAGAGGGCCTTTAAGCGCAATGCCGTGTTTCTCAATGGCATCCAGTGATGCTTGAGGAATGAGCGTGCCATGTTTTTCAAGCGCTACCAAGCCTGCATCAACAAACTCATAGTTCAAGCCACACTCAAGGGCATTCAATACCTTTAAGGTGGCGTCCATAATTTCTGGACCGATGCCATCGCCTTCAATAACCGCAATCGTTTGGCTCATGTGTTGTTCCTCTGATGTCAATGACCGCTGGCCGCTATCGTTGACCAAGCGTATAGCGTGCGCTTTACGCGCTTGACCCCTATGGTAAGCGATGGCTATGCAGCAGGTCATCTCGCGCTGGGTATTCAAGTGTTTAATTAAACGTTTCTTGCGCTGGGGTGCAGAAAGGATGGCGTGCTGGTAAACTCTTCGCCTGCTCTGCCGTTTAACCCGCAATGGCAAGGCAGCTTCGTAAAATATCACGGCAAGGCATACGCGCAATGAAACACTCATTGGCAACATCTGTATTACTTACCGCTGGGTTGATGACTCCACCCTAGGTAATTCCCTTCTTTACCAACGTCACTGCGCGTAAGCGCTTCCACGGCGTTACGGCATTCTATTGCCGTTATTTGGCTACTGACGCTCTTGGCGTCTTCATTTTATAGCCTGACTCATACAATCTGATCCTAATGACGTGACATCTAGCCCTACATGGCGGTGTTGGCACGTCGTGTTTAATCCGTAACTATGGACTCCCTGAATGGCACTTTTCAGCAAGCATGAGTGGTTTTCCAATATTAAAGGCGACACACTTTCGGGCCTGGTAGTCGCGTTGGCGCTCATCCCCGAGGCCATTGCGTTCTCGATTATCGCCGGTGTTGACCCGAAGGTGGGTCTTTATGCCTCGTTCTGTATCGCGGTGATCATCGCCTTTACCGGTGGTCGGCCCGGGATGATTTCGGCAGCGACCGGTGCCATGGCACTACTGATGGTAACGCTAGTACGTGAACATGGCCTTGAGTACCTGCTGGCCGCCACACTGTTAACTGGCGTGTTCCAGATTATCGCCGGCTATTTAAAGCTCGCCGAGCTAATGCGCTTTGTGTCGCGTTCGGTCGTGACAGGCTTTGTTAATGCGCTGGCGATTCTGATTTTCATGGCGCAACTGCCTGAGCTGACCGACGTTACCTGGCACGTCTACGCCATGACGGCGGCGGGCCTGGGGATTATCTACCTGTTTCCGTACCTGCCCGTTATCGGCAAGTCGCTGCCTTCGCCGCTGGTGTGCATTGTGGTGTTGACCATCGTATATATGGTGAGTGGCATGGATATTCGCACCGTGGGCGATATGGGCGAGCTTCCGGATACCCTCCCGGTATTTCTGTGGCCGAGTGTGCCACTTAACCTTGAAACGCTGATGATTATCCTGCCGTATGCGCTAATGCTGTGTGTGGTGGGCCTGCTCGAATCCATGATGACCGCAACTATTGTGGATGATTTGACCGATACTCCCAGTGACAAGAATCGCGAATGCAAGGGACAGGGCATGGCCAACATTGGCGCCGGTCTGATGGGTGGTATGGCGGGCTGCGCGATGATCGGTCAGTCGGTGATCAACATAAAATCCGGTGGCCGTACGCGTCTCTCTACATTGATTGCGGGCGTTGTACTGCTGTTGATGGTGGTGTTTCTGGCGGATTGGGTATCCCAGATTCCCATGGCGGCGCTGGTAGCGGTTATGATTATGGTGTCGATCGGTACCTTTAGCTGGGCGTCGATTCGCGATCTCAAAAAGCACCCTTTAAGCACCAATATTGTCATGCTGGCGACCGTTGCTGTCACGGTAGGCACGCACAACCTGGCCATTGGGGTATTCGTGGGTGTGCTGCTCGCAGCCCTGTTCTTTGCTAATAAAGTGGGCAACATTCTTTACATCGGCTCAACTGAGACAGAGGCAGGTAATAGACGTGAATATCAGGTGGTAGGGCAGGTGTTTTTTGCCTCCTCCGAGCGTTTTATGGCGGCCTTTGATTTTAAAGAGAGCCTTGAGAGAGTAATAATCGATCTATCCAAGGCGCACTTTTGGGATGTTACTGCTGTGCAAGCCCTTGACCGCGTGGTAATCAAATTCCGCCGCGAAGGCACCGAGGTAGAGCTTGTTGGCTTAAGCGAAGCCAGTGCCACGGTTGTGGATCGTTATGCAGTGCACAATAATCCTGAGGCTGTTGAAAAACTCATGGGCGGCCACTAATTAACACAAGGAGAGCAACATGAGTGAGCAAGTAATCGCCGCGATTGATGGCTCAGAGTTTTCAGAAGGTGTGTGCGACTACGCTGCCTGGGCAAGCTTGGCGCTAAATGCACCCCTGTGCTTTGTGCATGTGTTGGACAACCACTCAGCAGCGCCCAGTGAACAGGATCTTTCAGGTAATCTACATTTTGGCGCCCGCGAGCATTTGATGGAGGAGCTTTCAGCGCTTGATGAGCAGCGCGCCAAAGTGAACCGCGAGCAGGGGAAGCTAATGCTGGAAGCCGCTCAGAAGCGGACGAAAGCGAAAGACATTAGTGACTCGACTACCCGCCAGCTAAATGGGACGCTGGTGGAAACCTTGGTAGCGCTTGAAAAAGACATACGGCTACTGGTGGTAGGTAAACGTGGCGAGACGGCCCACCAGGCCAGCGGCCATCTGGGCGCCAATCTTGAGCGCGTCGTGCGTGAAATGCATCGACCGATTCTCATGGTCCCGGCTACCTTCAAGCGGCCTGAAAAGGTGCTGATCGCCTTCGATGGCAGCAAAACGGCTCGCAAGGGAGTAGAAATGCTGGCCCGCTCGCCGCTGTTTGCGGGCAGCGAGTGCCATGTATTGATTGTGGGTGCCGAAACGGCAGAAAATCACTCCCAGCTTGACTGGGCGCTGGATAATCTTCGCGAAGCGGGCCACCAGGCAGAAGGTGCTATTCGTGCAGGTGATGTAGACGAGGCATTACAGGCCTATGTGCAGGAGCACGGCATTGATCTGCTGGTGATGGGCGCCTACGGGCACTCGCGCATTCGCCATTTGCTGGTGGGCAGCACGACGACCGCGATGCTCCGCGGTAGCCATATCCCGGTGCTGATTCTGCGCTGATCGATAGCCAGTGATGTTTGAAACCTGTGCGGTTCAAGGCCGCCTCGCTACTGGTTGGCGGGGCGGCTTTCTTGTCCATGGCCTTCAGGCAGCAGCCGGTTGGGCACCCAGCGCAGGAAAACGATCATGCCGAAAAGCTCGACCAGCGACTGAAAGACAATCACCACCACGGCGACCTGCAAGGCTTCCGGCAGGGCCAGGGCAATGGGCAGCATGACAAACGAATTGCGCGTGCCAAAGCTGAAGGCCAGCGTTCTGGCGCTGGCTACAGGAAGCCTGAACAGCGTGCCCAATAGCTTCCCCAGCCATCCCGCAAACATCAGAAAACCTATAAAGATAAGCACTACCTGGGCCATCACATAATAAAGCCCGTCTAGGCTATTCACCTGCGACGCCGCTATGGTAAAGACCACCAGCGCAAGCAATGGCACGGGAAGTATGCCCAAACAGTAAGTGATCTTCTTAATGCGGGGTTGCCGAGCGCCAGCGTACTCGGTCAGCCAGGCCAGCGCTAACGGCAGTAAAATAAAGCCTGCAAAAGCGCCCAGTAGCGCCGTCGAAAAGGTAAGCAGAAACCACTCGCTGCCTAAGAACAGCCACAGGTAGAGCGGCAACGCGATTATCTGCACCAGCAATAGCAGCGGGGTGGCGGCAATGGCTCGCGCAGTATCGCCTTTACCTAAGTGGGTGAAGCTGATAAACCAATCGGTGCAGGGCACTAAAAGTACCAGTAACACACCGGCCAGCACGGCGGGGGAAAGCGGGAGCCACAGCAGCATCATGGCTAAAAATGCCGGAATAGCCACAAAGTTGCCGACCAGCAGGGCGATCATAAAGCGGGTATCGGTGGCACCTTGTGCTATGCGTAGCAAAGGGATCTGGGTAAACGTTACGTAGAGCAGTACGCCTAATAGTGGCCACAATAAACGGTCAAAAGACGCCGTTAGCTCTGGCGCATAGGCGCCTAGCGCTAAGCCCGCACAAATAAAGCCAAGATATATCCAGGACTGATGTTTTTCCATCTGGTCACGCATTAAGGGGGAGTGCTCCTGGCCGCTTAGGGTTAACGGTGGCTGGTGTAGGTTTTTATGAGCGCGCCATGCGATCGCCTACTGCAGCGGCGCCCAGCCACAGCGGTAGGCTAACCACTAGATACACAAGCGCAAGGCCCGGCTTGCCTATATCAATAAAATGCAGTGTCTCTACGCTGAACAGTGAGAACGTCGTAAAGCCGCCACAAAATCCTGCGATGCCAAAAGGCTGCCACCAACGGGTAGGCGCAAGCGTTGCCACAGCGGCTAACCAGCCAATCAGCCACGAGCCTGCCACGTTGGCCAGCAGCGTGCCCCAGGGGAAATAGCTGCCCAGCGTTGCTTGAGCACCAAGCGATACCGCATAGCGCATTGCGCTACCCAGACCGCTGCCAATGCCTACGGCTAAATAATGCTGCCAAGCCTTCATGAGCGGCTCCCGGATAACAGCCAGCCCACATAAGCCATACAAAGGCCAAGCAACAGCGTCGCGATAATATTGGTAATAGCCCTTATAGAATGGCCACTTCGCCAAAGCCCAAGCGTTTGTAAGCTGAATGACGAGACGGTGGTGTAACCCCCGAGTAGCCCGGTGACGCTTATAAGCCAAAGCGATGAAGTAGCGTGCTCAGGAAAGCCCTGTGTGCCTAAAAGCCAGCCAGCCGCCAACGCGCCGCTAGCGTTTACACAAAGCGTACCCCAGGGGAATTGCTGTCCATACTTTTTGGCGAGCAGGTTTGCAATTGCAAAACGCCCCATGCCGCCAAGCGCGCCGCCTAACGCCACTAATAAAAAACTCATCATGCCAAGCCCCTGCTGACGTCATCGGGTGCGCCCAATGGCTGGGTTTTAAGCTAAAAGCGCCAAAGTGTATCACGCCATTCTATGGAGGTAGGAAGAGGCGCTAATGGCGATATGAGTAGACAGAATCCCCAGAAAGAACTAATACACAGGTAAGAGCCAATAAAAATTAGCGCCCCTTGCTAGTCGATCACTCCACCTAAACGAGGAATAGGTCATCAGCGCAGTGTCTGCACTCACTTGAAGAGGTCGCTTATGTCTGACTACGTTTTAGCCGCTATTGATCGCTCCCCGTTTGCAGAAGGTGTTTGCCAATATGCCGCATGGGCAGCAAAGGCGCTGGATGCTTCACTCACGTTTATCCATGTGGTCGAGCATGACGCTCAGACGGTGAGTCCTGACCTGACCGGTCATCTGGGTTTGGGGACCCGTGAGCATTTACTGGAAGAGCTAGCTAACGTTGATAAGCAGCGCGCTAAAATTGCTCGCGAACAGGGTCGCTTATTGCTTGAGGCAGCGACGACGTGTGCCGAAAAGGCGGGTATTGCAGAGTTTGAAAGCGTGCAGCGTCATGGAACGCTGATCGAAACCCTCACCGACCAGGAGCACACGTTACATTTGCTGGTTCTCGGGAAGCGTGGGGAAACAACCCATCTGGCAAACGGCCATGTAGGCGCCAACCTTGAACGCGTTGTCCGAGAAATGCAGCGTCCCATTCTGATGGTGCCCAGGGAGTTTATCCCGCCTCATAAAGTCATGATGGCTTTTGATGGCAGTGCGACGGCACGTAAGAGTATTAAGATGGTGGCGAAAAGCCCGCTGCTTAAGGGGCTTGAGTGCCATGTGGTGCTGGTGGGTGCAGAAACCGCCGAAAACCGTCTACAGCTGGCCTGGGCATTAAAAGCATTGCGCGATGAGCAGCATAGCGTTAAAGGCGCGATACATGCAGGCGATGTAGAAGAAACGCTGCGCCATTATCAGCAGGACCATAAGATCGATATGCTGGTGATGGGCGCCTATGGACACTCGCGCATTCGTCGTTTATTACTGGGCAGCACGACCACTACAATGCTGCGAAAAACCCAGGTGCCGGTACTGATTTTGCGCTAACGGTACTTCCGGCACGTCTGTCATACGCGAAAACAACCCTTGGCAAACGGCTACAGATGTAGCTTTTCATCGGCTTGCCAAGGGCGTAACTGCATAGACCTTAAATATTAGGCCTTAAACATTAGACCGTAAGCGCGCTTTCGGACGACTGCTGAGCGCTCTTATCGGCGTTTTGCGCCGCTAAATTGATCCCTGAAATCAGTGCTTTCAATGAAGCACTCACGGTATCGCTATCTTCAGCAAAGGCACAGATCCGCTGGCCGTCTATGTTGAGCTGCACAAAGGCAATGGCATTGGCTTCGCTGTCGCCGCCTAGTGAGTGTTCGCTGTAATCTATAATGCCGATACTGGTACCGGAATGTTTCTGCCAGGCGTCGGTAAACGCGGACATAGCGCCATTACCTGAACCCGCTAAACGCAGCGTTTCACTGCCTTGCCAAAGGGTAACTTCAAGCCCTTCGCGCTGGCCCTTGGAGAGCTGGTAATCCGCCAGCGAAAGCGGTGTGTCCTGAGTGAAGTTGTCGCACATCACTTGGCGAACCATCTCGCTTGAAAGCTCGCTGGCGCGATCTTCACTCTCTTTTTGCACATAGGGAGCGAGTGCCAGCATCATCCAACGTGGCAGGTTGATGCCGTAGTCACGCTCCAACAAGAAGGCCATGCCGCCCTTGCCGGATTGGCTGTTAACCCGAATCACCGCTTGATAATCGCGGCCAATATCGTGAGGGTCAATCGGCAAATAGGCCACTTGCCACGGCTCATCAGTCTTCTGGTGTTTCAAGGATTTGCGAATCGCATCCTGGTGGCTGCCCGAGAATGCGGTATACACCATTTCGCCTACCCACGGGTGGCGTGGATGCATGGCAATCCCGGTGCACTCGTTGACCACCTGGATGATTTCATCGGGGTTGGAAAGATCAAGCTTGGGATCAATGCCCTGGCTATAAAGATTCATGGCCAGCGTCACGATATCCATGTTGCCGGTACGCTCGCCGTTGCCCAGCAAAGTGCCTTCTACTCGGTCGGCCCCTGCCAATAAAGCAAGCTCTGCTGAGGCCACGGCACCGCCCCGGTCGTTATGGGTATGTACCGAGATAATCACGCTGTCGCGACGGCTAATGTGCTGGCAGAAGTATTCGATCTGGTCGGCATGGTGATGGGGGCCGGCCACTTCGACGGTCGTCGGCAGGTTGAGAATACATTTGTTCTCAGGGGTTGGCTGCCAGACGTCCATGACTGCTTCGCAGATAGCCAGTGAGAAATCGATTTCGGTGCTGGAGAAACTTTCTGGGGTGTACTCGAAACGCCACTCAATGTCAGGGTATTGGGCGGCGTAGGTTTTGACCCAGTTAGCACCCTGAACGGCAATATCAGTAATGCCATCGCGGTCCATCTCAAAAACGCGCTCGCGCTGAATGGTTGAGGTGGAGTTATACAGGTGGACAATGGCTCGCTTGGCACCCACTAACGATTCAAAGGTCTTTTCAATCAGGTGCTCGCGGCACTGTACCAGCACAGCAATGGTGACATCGTCCGGAATCTGGTTTTCTTCAATTAGCCAGCGGACAAAATCAAAATCGGGCTGGCTGGCGGAAGGAAACCCCACCATGACTTCTTTAATGCCCACCTTGACGATCTGATGCCAGAAGCGTTTTTTCTGCTCAACGGTCATCGGCTCCAGCAGCGCCTGGTTACCGTCACGTAGGTCTTCACTTACCCAGATCGGCGCGCGATCAAGGTCTCGGTCAGGCCATTGGCGGTTAAACGCAGGAACGCGCGGTGCTGGGCGATATTTACGATGATCGAAAGCAGACATGGTGAAATTCCTAAGGGTTAATGACTTGGAAAACTGGCCGCTTGTGGTGTAGGCCTTGGTGCATTAAAACACGCTCATCGGTGCAGACTCATGATGCAGAGTATGGCACGCAACTGTTAACTGCTTTTGGCAGTGTGGATAGTGTAACGGGTTTGTGGCGCTAGGTTGTTGCTAAAAATAGATAAAAATGGCATTAATTGGCAGTATATTTTAATAAATTGAAATTTATTAGCAGGAGCTGCTTATTATGTCGATAACGCCATTGACGCTGGATCGCTTTGATCGCCAGATTTTGGCTATCCTGCAGCAGGAAGGGCGGATCAGCAACCAGGAGCTTGCCGACCGAATTGGCCTTTCGGCGTCGCCCTGCTTACGCCGGGTCCGCGCGCTGGAAGAGCACGGCTTGATTATGCAATATCGCGCCGAGGTAGATGCCCGCCAGTTGGGTTATCAACTGATGGTGCTGCTGCACATTGCGATGGATCAACATACCTCTGAGCGATTTGAGAACTTTGAACACCATATCCGACAGATTCCCAACGTCATTGAGTGTTTGATTATTACCGGGCAGGCTGCCGATTTTCAGTTAAAAATTTTGGTGCGCGATATGGATGACTACCAGCATTTGCTGCTGCACGTGATCAACCGTATTGAAGGGGTCACCGGTGCACATACAAGCTTTGTGCTTCGCCGGGTTTTCGAGCACCGACCCGTGCCCAGCGAACGCTGAGCACGAAAGCATGGTCAGCGATTAGATAGCCGTTTACACTGCCTTTTTACCCATATGCAGTGGAGTCTTCTATGTCTATCAAGCGTCACGATACCAAAGCCCGTATGAGCCGCGCCGTTATTCATCAGGGCGTTGCCTATTTATGTGGCCAGGTGGCCGGGCCTGAAGCGCGCAATGGCGATATTACCGCGCAGACACAAAGCATGCTGGCCCGCGTCGATGCACTGTTAAAAGAGATTGGTTCCAGCCGCGAGGAGCTGCTCAGTGCCACGATTTATCTCAAGGATGGCAGCGATTTCGCCGCCATGAATGACGTTTGGGACGCCTGGGTACCCGAAGGCTATGCGCCGGCTCGTACCTGCGTGTGTGCTCCGATGCCTGCCGACGAATTAAAAGTAGAAGTTAGCGTAACGACGGCTGTTTCGGCCTAACGATTATTGGCTGGACGAATCTAGCGGAAAGCGGGTATCACGCAGGCTGTCTTTGATTTTCTTAAGGTGCGGCAGGAAATCCTCGCCGCGCCGCAGCGTGACCCCGGTGGCTAGCGCGTCAATCAGTGTGAGCTGAATTACCCTGGAGGTCATCGGCATATAGTGGTCGGTATCTTCTGGTGTCGCCACATCCAGGGTGGCGCTGCACTCTGCACTCAGCGGTGAGTCTGGCGCAGTAATACCCAGCACCACCGCTCCGGCTTCACGCGCCACGCGCGCGATGTCGACCAGCTCACGGGTACGCCCGGTGTAGGAGATAATCACCACCACATCACCGGTATGGCAGGCTGCTGCCACCATGCGCTGCATCAGGACGTCGACGTACGCCATCACCGGCAGGTTGAAGCGGAAAAACTTATGCTGGGCATCCTGAGCGACAGCCCCTGACGCGCCCAAGCCAAAAAAATGGATCTGTTTCGCCTGGGTTAGATAATCAACCATGCGCTCGACGGCTGAGATATTGATGTCACGCTGTGCTTCATCCAGTGCGGCAATCGTTGCGCCAAAAATTTTGTGTGTGTATTGGGCGGCCGTATCACCAGGCTCTACCGCGCGAGTGACATACGGGGTTCCGCCTGCCAGGCTTTGGGCCAGTTTGATTTTAAAATCTGGATAGCCCTTGGCGCCAAAGTTGCGGCAAAACCGATTAACAGTAGGCTCACTGACGCTGGCCGCCTGGGCGAGGCTTGCGATGCTTAAGCTGGTTGCCGCGGCCGGATCTTCTAAAATCACATTAGCGACTTTGCGCTCGGAGCGATTTAAATCTTCTAAGCGTTCGCGTAAGCGATTAAGCAAATCATGCGCCATTAAACAAGCTCCGTGTCGTGAGTGGCATAGGCTGTGGAGCCCAATTATTACACCAGGCAACAAAGTCATCGGCAGGTAATGGGCGGGCATAATAAAAGCCTTGCGCAGCTTCACAACCGATAGAGCGCAGGTATGCCGCCTGTGAGGCGGTCTCAATACCTTCTGCTACTACATCGCAGCCCACCGCATGTGCCAACTGGGTAATCATAACGGCAAGCTGACGATCCACGGCATTTTTTTCAAGATCCATCACAAACGCACGGTCGATCTTTAGCGTAGAGAAGGGCAGCGTTTTTACATAAGCAAGCGATGAGTGGCCAGTGCCAAAGTCATCAATAGCCACGGCCACGTTCATTCTGGCGAGCTGAGCCAGCTGCACGCGGGCATTTTGCATATCGCTCATTAAGCCTGACTCGGTCACTTCCAGCGCTAGAAAACGTTCAGGAATGTCATACGCTGCCAGTCGATCCAGCAGTTTTTGGGCGAAGTCTTTACGCGTTAACTGGCGCGCAGCCACATTGACCGCGATATGAAAATGATCGTTGAGCAGCCCCTGCTTTCGCCAAGTTACTATTTGCTGCATGGTTTCTTCGAGCACCCATTCGCCAATCGCCAGAATATCCCCGCTGGCTTCTGCCAAAGGAATAAAGTCTGCAGGCGAAATATGCCCAAGTTCAGGGTGGTGCCAGCGCAGCAAGGCTTCTGCACCAATAATCTGTTGGGTCGCCAAAGAGATTTTAGGCTGAAAGGCCAGCGACATCTCGCCACGCTGAGGGGCGCCGCGGATGGCTTGTTGAAGGTTGAGCCGGTGGCGTTGCTGTACTTCCAACGTTTCCTGATAGCGTTGAATGCGCAGGTTGCCGCCCCTATGCGGCAGCGCCAGCGCCGCCATATGTACCAGCCGTTCGATTTCAAAGCGCCCACTTGCCCAGCTAATTCCAATGCGCGCATCCAGTGGCAAGAGCAAATCACCCAGCGCCTGATCCTGTTCAAAGGTGCTGAGCAACCGCGTGGCTAATTGTTCAAGCTCATATTGGTCGCTGACCGGGGTGATGACCAGGAGTTCGCTTCCGCCCCACAAGCCCAGCAGACCAATATTATCCAAATGTGCAGAGAGCTGCTGACTCGTATGTGCAATCAACTGATCAGCGATGCTATAGCCGTGCAGCCGAACCACATTATCCAAATCATCCAAAGCGATAAATAAAAGCCCTGTGCCTGAGGCTGACAATGCAGCTTCTCGAAGTGCCTGCATTAAGCCGCGTCGATTGGGTAATTGGGTTATGGAGTCGGTGCGCGATTGGCGATTCAGCTCTTGGGTACGCTTGGCCACCATGCGCTCAAGCGTTTCGGCTTGTTGGTCGCGTACCTGATAGCGATGCTCAAGGCTAAGCGCATTGCGAATGCGCTGAAGTACCTCATCATGATTGAAGGGTTTGGTAATAAAGTCGCGTGCGCCCATATTGAGTGCGCGGTAACGAGTTTCATCGTCAATTTGTGCGGTAAGCACAATAATTGGCGGCATTTGATGGGAAAATTGTTTTTGCAGCAGGGAAATCAGTGCATAGCCATCCAGGACAGGCATCCGAATATCCAGCAGTATTAAGTCTGGCTTTTGTAGCTGACAATGAGCAAGAACATGGCTTGGGTCGCTAATTCCATGTACCTGAGTAAAGCCGTTGTCGTCTAGCAGATCCAGTAGCAGCTCAACGTTGATAGGGTTGTCATCCACTACTAGCACATGTTTACTGGCTAGGTTCATGGCTCCTTCCCTGGGGCTAGGCTAATAAACTTGGTAAGCGTGGTGGCGAGTCTATCAATATCTAAAGGTTTGGTAAGATAGGCGTCAAAGCCTGCGGCAAGACCGTGCTTGATATCCCGTTCCATTGCGTTAGCCGATAACGCAATAATATGAATACCGCGTAACTGCTCATCTTTTTGGATTACATCCAACGCCTGAAAGCCGTTCATTCCTGGTAGGTGTATGTCCATTAATACAATGTCCGGCGGCGATTGACGCATCAACTCTAAACCAATTTCGGCACTTGGCGCCATCACTAGCTGAAGTTCCTCAATATCCTCAATGATGTCTTCCATTAGCCGTTGGTTGGTCGGGTTATCTTCGATATAGAGCAGCTTATAAGCACGCAGGTTATTAATCGGGAAGCTAGTAATACCTGACGTATGGCGCGCAGGGTTGAGCGTCGATGGGTCGGCTATGGGTAAGGTAAACCAGAATGTGGCACCGTTGCCCAACTCGCTTTCCACGCCCACCTGTCCATTCATGCGCTCAATTAATTGGCGTGTGATCGCAAGGCCTATACCGGTACCCTCAATGGCCCCATATTCAGCATCCAGACGGTTAAAAGGTTCGAACAACTCATGATGGCGTTTCGGCGAAATTCCAAACCCAGTGTCGGTGATGTTAATACGTATGCTGTCGTCACATTGTTCGACAGCAATGGTAATTTTGCCTGCTTCACAGTTGTACTTAATGGCATTGGATAACAGATTTAAAAGGACCTGTTTGGCGCGTGTATAGTCTGCAACGACCTGGCAGGGAACGGACAGAGGCGATCGTATCAAGGTGATATCAGCCGCTTCCATCGTCGCTTCTAAAGTAGAGCAGGCATCATCTATAACGTTTTCAATCAGAATTGGCTCAATCGAAAGGGCCATTTGGCCCGCTTCGATTCTTGCTAAGTCGAGTACTTCATTGATCAGGTTTAATAGGTGTTGACCACTTTTTTCGATCTGATTGATTTGGCGCTGTTGTTTACTGCTTAGCGGGTCGCGGCGGCCTTTGCCCAGAAGTTGGGAAAATCCGATAATAGCGTTGAGCGGGGTGCGTAACTCGTGGCTCATCGAAGATAGAAATTCACTTTTACTTTTATTGGCTTTTTCAGCCTGATCACGGGCGGCGGCCAGGTCATGCATTACCTGTTCGCGCTCTGCCATTTGGCCATAAAGATTAATTAACAGGGCGCAGGTATCGGTAAACGGCTGTAGCCAGTCGAGCAGTCCCTGATTGAGTGGTTGCTTGCTGTTGGCAATCGCGTACATGCCAATAAGCTCTTCACCGTTAAAAATCGGCACACCCAGGTAGTTGGATAACGTCGGATGCCCAAGTGGAAAACCGCCGCGCTGGATGTGGGTATAAACGTCATTGGTCATGACGACTTCGCCAAAGGCAAATACACGACCCAGTAGCGAATTAGGGTTGGTCAGCATCATATCGCCACTGCGCAGGCTCTCCATCAACTGACGTGACTCAGCGTTCCAGGAAAGATCGGTAATGGCATGAATTTTAAGTGCATTGGTGGTATCGGTAGGTAACACCTCGCCAATCAACGCATAGTCGCTGTCGGTTAGCTCGCGCAATGCTTCCATAAGAAACGTCCATAAGCGCTCGCCCGACATCAGCGCCTGGTAGTCGGTTATCCCTTGGTGAAGCACTTTTAGCAGGCTCTGCTCTTTATTAGTGCGCTGGTTGGCGGCGTGTATATCGCTTAAATCGGTCAAAATGCCCAAAAATTCAACGACTTCTCCCTGATCATTGGGGATAGTGTTGACCGCTAGATGAACGGGTATGACATGACCATCTTTGTGCTGGGCGTAGACTTCTCGGCCACGGCCAATAATTTTAGGCTCACCGCCAGAAAGGTAGCGGGCAATAAAACCGTCGTGGTGTGAGGCGATATCGGGCGGTGTTAGAATGGCTACGTTTTTGCCAATCAACTCGTCTTCGGTATAACCAAGTAACTGCACGGCAAAAGGGTTAACGGCAATCATATTGCCAGATCGATCAATGCGCACTTTGCCGGTAGCGCTTTTAGTAAACAGTGCCTCAAATCGGCGCGCCGTACTGGTTAGTGCTTCACTTAGTGTGCGCTGATTCAGTAGCTCTTCAACCTGTTGGGCAAGACCTTTCAAAATGTTTTGTTCACGCGCTGAAAAGCTTCTGGGCTTTCGGTCAATCAGGCAAAGAGTGCCCACGGGTAGGCTGCCGTTTGGGCGTAGGGGGTAGCCTGCATAAAAGCGGATAAACGGGGCATCACTGACCAGGTCATTATCATTAAAGCGTAGATCGTTGTATGTATCTTCTACCACCAGAAAGGCATCCTGGGCGATAGCGTGAGCGCAAAATGAAACGCGGCGCTCTGTCTCGCAGGCATCAATTCCTTGGCGTGATTTAAACCACTGACGATCTTTATCAACCAGAGAAACTAGTGCAATAGGAACATCAAAGATTTCCCTGGCCAATTGAGTGATACGGTCAAAAGATGCTTCAAGGGGGGTGTCGAGAATATTCAGAGCCTGCAATGCCGCGAGGCGTTGTGCTTCGTTATGGGGCGTATCGGCGGCTTGCATAAGGTTCCTAAATGAAAAAAATATGTAAAGTAATGTATGTCTATTATCGGTCGCTGATTAATAAACTTTAACCAAGCCGAAGTAAGTTTATTAGCCAGCGCCGGTAGGGAGGATGTAAAAATCGGCTTGTAGCACGCTTTGCCTGATGAAATACACTACGTAAATGGCTAAAGCGATCGAATCCACTACGCCCGTGATACGCACCCATGCCGCTTTCGCCCACGCCGCCAAACGGCAGAGTGGGAACGGCGTGATGCAGCAGCGTTTCATTAAAGACCAGGGCGCCGGAACGCGTGGTCTTTAACAGCCGCGATTGTAGCGTTTTATCGTTGGTAAAGGCATAGAGGGCAAGTGCATGCGGGCGCGCGTTAATGAATGTAAGCGCGGCGTCGATGCTTTTGACGCTAATGACAGGCAGTCCTCGGCCAAAAATCTCCTCGCGCATGATGCGTAGATCCTGGGTCGGGTCTATGACCAGCGAGGGCGCGTAGTCACCATGATCAATGACACGGCAGCCATGGTTACGCGCTTGTGCCAACATTTCTTCAATGCGCTGTTGATGCGCTTCATTGATGGGCTGTGTTACCTCGCGGCTATCCGGGCGCTGATGCACAATAGCGCGGCTTAAAGCGCTTATCAGCGCATCTAAATGACGGCTTTCCACCAGCACATAGTCCGGCGCGAGGCACGTTTGGCCACCGTTAAACGCTTTGCCGAAGATAATTGCAGCGGCGGCTTTATCCATGTCAGCATCGCCTGCCACCAGCACAGGCGATTTGCCGCCCAGCTCCAGGGTGACCGGGGTAAGGTTTGCCGCCGCGGCACTGGCTACTTGGCGCCCCACGCTGGTCGAGCCGGTAAATACCAGATGATCAAAGGGCAGCGCACTAAATTCCTGCGCGATTGATGCGTCGCCCTGGATTACCGAGAGTTCGTCCTGAGTAAAATATTGTGCGACCAGACGTGCAAGCAGAGCGCTGGTGTGCGGGGACAGCTCACTAGGCTTCAGCATCACCACGTTGCCTGCCGCAAAGGCGTCAATGACGGGCATTAATGCCAAACTCCACGGGTAGTTCCAAGGCGAGATAACCCCCACGATGCCTAACGGCTGGGGTGAGATGCGCGCTCGGGCGGGCAGTAAACGCCAAGGCATGCTAGCGCGCCAAGGTCGCATCCAGTGCCAAAGGTGGCGGCGCGTATAGCTAATCGCCTGTATCACGCTGTTAATTTCTGCCAGGCGGATTTCGACGGCACTACGCTGACCGAAGTCCGCCTGAATGGCGCGAACAATGTCGTGCTGATGCCGCTTGGTCATTTGCGCTAAACGCGCCAGGCGCTTGCGCCTCACACTTAACGTTGGGAAAGGGGTCTGATTAACAGCATGCCGCTGGGCGTTAAAAATGCCTGTTAAATCGTGCGTCATAGCCTCTCCTTATTTCTCGCCTGATTGTTCGTACCTGAATGTCATGGGCGAAATAGCTGTCGCGATAAGCGCCAGGTTAACTGAGTTAAGCGTCAACCGGGGTTAATGATAAAGTAACGCCAGATGACAAGAGGCGACCACCTCGCATTTCGGGAGATACCATGCCTACATGTCCGCTAAAGCTCTCTAGTTTATCTGCCATGAGCGATATTAAAGCAAGCCAGTGGGACGCCTTGGCTGGCGATCAGCCGTTTTTGCGCCATGCCTTTTTAAATGCACTGGAACTCAGCGGCTCGGTAAGCCGTGAGACAGGGTGGGAGCCATGCCATGCCTGCGTTTGGCAGGGCGACCAGCTGGTCGGCGCACTGCCAATGTACCGTAAGCATCATTCGTACGGTGAATACGTATTCGATTGGGGGTGGGCTGAAGCTTTTGAAAAAGCGGGTGGAGACTACTACCCCAAGATACTCAGCGCCATTCCATTTACTCCCGTTCCAGGCATGCGCACGTTGTTGGCCAAAACGTTTGATGTAGATGCGGTTCGCGCGCTGCTGGCCTCCGCTTGGCAGTCACTGTGTGAGCAACAGTCGCTCTCCAGCTGGCACTTACTGTTTGCCGATGAAAACGACGTGGCGGCCTGGCAGGCCCAGTTCCCTGAGTTGATTGCCCGTGAAGGTGTGCAGTTTCAGTGGCGGGATGCAGGCTTTGGCGACTTTGATGGCTTTTTGGCAAGCCTCACCTCCAAACGCCGCAAAATGATCAAGCGTGAGCGACGTCTGGTCGCCGAGCAGGGGCTCACGCTGGCTCGCCTGGAAGGCGAGAACATTTCGCCGGAGGCGATGACCCACTTCTATCGCTGTTATTCGATGACATACCTGGAGCGGGGTCGCTCCCCTTATCTGAACAAGGCATTTTTTGAGCAGTTGCGCCAAACCATGCCTGAAGCGCTGATGCTGGTGCAGGCGCGTCTGGATGGTCAGCCGGTCGCGTCGGCCCTTTACTTTCGTAATGAAAAAACGCTTTATGGCCGCTATTGGGGCAGTGAGGTGGTTGCTGACTGCCTGCATTTTGAAGCCTGTTATTATCAAGGCATAGAGTACTGCTTACAGCGGGGGTTGACACTTTTTGACCCCGGTACCCAAGGCGAGCATAAGTTAATACGCGGTTTTGCGCCCCAACGCATACGCTCGCTGCACTATTTGGCTCATCCAGGCCTCGCGGCCGGCGTTGCCCAGTTCTGTCAGCAGGAAGGTGCGCATATCAACGCGTACCGGGAAGCGGCTTATAAAGCCTTGCCATTCAAATAATGTGCGGCTCGCTGATGGTTCTGCATAATGGCATAATGCGCGCCGTTACCGTGGATGGCTGTAGCTTCTTTAATCCTTATATCATTTAGTCTTTATGTCAGGAGATCGGTGATGCACAAATGGCTGGTGGTTGCGCTACTTGCCGTGCTGGGCTTGCTCCAATATACGCTGTGGTTGGGCAATGGTGGCTTACGTGATCTGCAAGTAGTGGAACAACGCGTTGCGATGCAAGAGGCCGATAACCTGCCCATGCGTGAACGTAACGCCCGTCTGGCGGCCGAGGTCACCGATCTCAAAAACGGCTTGGATGCTATCGAAGAGCGTGCCCGAAGCGATATGGGCATGGTTCGCAGCGATGAGCAATTTTTCTGGGTACCCGGGGTGGCGATCGCGACCGAACTGATAGGCATTAACGCAGGCTTGGTGACCCAGCCTCGGCTGAACCGAGAGTAATCTGCACAGTGAATGCATTTGCGATGAGTAAGCTCGGAGAGTGGCGGTGAGCAGGGCATTGTGGTTAGTGGTGCCCGCTGCGGGCCAAGGGCGACGTATGGGCGCCGATAAGCCCAAACAGTATTTGATGCTGGATGAGCAACCCATCCTTGCGCGCACCCTGGCGCGGCTTTATCAGGCGTTTCCGCACGCCACGCTGGTGCTGTGCCTGGATGCCGACGACCGCTGGTTTCAGCCTGACTGGGTGCCCTTTGCCCACTGGCAGCGCGTGCCCGGCGGTACGGAGCGTATGGACAGCGTATTGAATGCGCTGCATGCCATGCAGGCGCGCGACAACGACATTGTGATGGTGCACGACGTGGCGCGCCCGTGTATTACCCCGGGGGATCTGCGGGCGCTTTATCAGGCCGCATCAACTCACGCAGGCGGTGCGCTATTGGCGATGCCTGTGGCCGATACCATGAAGCGGGCCAATGCCGAGCAGCTGAGCGCCCATACCGAACCCCGCGATGGGCTTTGGCATGCTCTGACGCCTCAGGGGTTTTCCTACGCGCTGCTGCGTCAGGCGCTCGAGAGCGCCCGGCATCAAAAGCGAGTAGTGACCGATGAAGCTTCGGCGGTCGAAGCGCTGGGCCATCAACCACGCTTAGTCAGCGGACGTCGGGACAATTTAAAAGTCACCCATCCTGATGATCTTGCCCTTGCTGCCGCTATTTTAGCAGCACAAACAGACCCGCTTATTTAGGAGCGCCTAATGCGTATTGGCCATGGATTTGACGTTCACCGCTTCGGCCCCGGCGACCATTTAATGATCGGTGGCGTTAAACTGCCGTTTTCGCAGGGCTTTGTAGCCCACTCCGATGGTGATGTATTGCTGCATGCGATTAGCGACGCGCTTTTAGGCGCCTGCGCGCTAGGCGATATCGGTCACCACTTCCCTGATACGGACGCCGAATGGGAAGGCGCGGACAGCCGAGCGCTGCTGCGTCATGTCATGGTTCTGGTTCAGGCTGAAGGTTTTGGCATTGTTAACCTGGACGCCACGCTGATGGCTCAGGCGCCGAAAATGGCACCGCATATTGAAATAATGCGCCAAACCATCGCTGATACGCTGGGCGTTTCGCTTGGTCAGGTGAACGTTAAGGCGACTACGACTGAGCAGTTAGGATTTACCGGGCGTGGGGAAGGAATTGCCGCTGAAGCCGTGGTATTGCTCGGCCGGCTTGAGGAACCCAATGAGTAAGCTTCCTAGCTGGCAGCGCCGTTTGGATGACACGTTTGGGCCGCCCAGGCCCGGCCAGTATCGTGCCCAGCCTGAAGATTTTCTGGTTGATGAACACTTGGACTTCACCCCGGAAGCGCACGGAGAACACCTTTGGCTGCGGCTTGAGAAACGCAATCAGACCACGCTGGATGTGGTGAAAAGCTTAAGCCGACTGTGTGGCGTTACCCAGCGGGATATTGGCTATTCGGGCATGAAGGATCGGATTGCCGTCACGCGCCAGTGGCTAAGCGTGCATTTGCCTGGGCGCGAAGCGCCTGACAATCTGGCTGCCTCGCTTGCGGCGCTAGGGATTAAGGTGTTGGAGCAGGCCCGCCACCCGCGCAAGTTAAAGCGCGGCGTTCATCGCACAAATGGTTTTACTCTGCGCTTAACGGGCGAGGCCATCCAGGCCGATGATTTTGAAAACCGTTGGCAGGCGCTATGCAGGCAGGGCGTACCCAACTATTTTGGTCCCCAGCGCTTTGGCCCTGAAGGGCGCAATTTACACCGCGCCGAGGCACTGCTGGCGCGCGGTTGGCGTAAGCGCGATGATCGACAAGGGATGCTGCTTTCCACCGCGCGAAGCTTTCTGTTTAACGAACTGTTAAGCACCCGGCTGTCGGACGGCACCTGGAACCAGCCTGTCGCGGGCGATACGCTGATGTTAGACGGCACGCAAAGCGTGTTTAACGTCGATTCAGTGGATGAAAGCCTGATATCCCGCGCCGCTGAGCTGGACGTGCATCCAACCGGCGTGCTGTGGGGCGTGGGTGACAAAGCCTCTGAAGATGCAGCGAGCTATGAAACGCAGCTATCCCAGCAGTACCCTGCGCTGTGTGCCGGTTTAGAACAAAGCGGTGTGAAGCGGTCGCGCAGAGCCTTGCGCATGCGATTAACCGCGCCCCAGCTCACCTGGGAATCCGATGCCGTGCTACTCTCGTTTGCGTTACCACGAGGCAGCTTTGCTACTGCCGTCATCGGTGAGTTGATTCACCACCCCGATATGGCGTGATAGACACGGCTACGCTTGATAAACAAGGAGACTTCCATGCGGCGACTGCTGCTTTCCAATGACGACGGCGTCCATGCCCCTGGGCTTAAAGCGCTGCATGACGCGCTGCAGGCGCATGCCAATCTGCGTGTTGTGGCACCGGATCGCGATCGTAGCGGGGCAAGTAACTCCTTGACGTTATCGCGGCCGCTCTCGTTGACGGCGCTAGATAATGGTTTTTATAGCGTTGACGGCACGCCCGCTGACTGCGTTTATTTAGGTGTTAACGGCGTATGGGACGAGCATCCCGATCTGGTGATATCCGGCATTAATCATGGCAGTAATCTAGGGGATGATGTGCTTTACTCAGGTACCGTCGCCGCTGCCATGGAAGGGCGTAATCTGGGCATGACCGCAATTGCTATGTCGCTATGCGGTGAGCGCTACTTTGATACCGCCGGTAAAGTGGCTGCCAGCCTGATCGGCGCGGCCGACAGGCTCTCCTTGCCCCCCAGAACGCTGTTGAACGTTAACGTACCGGATGTGCCCTGGTCGTCCATCAAGGGCGTCAAGGTGACGCGTCTTGGGTATAGAGGGCCTGCTGAAAAGCCGCTGCCCGTTGAAGACCCACGCGGACGTACGCGCTACTGGATTGCGCCGGTGGCTGCTAATGCCGACGATGGCGAAGATACCGACTTTGCGGCTATTGAAGCCGGTTTCGTGTCGATTACCCCGTTGCAAACCGATTTAACGCGCCATCCAGCGCGCCGTGATGTGCAGGACTGGTTGGATGCCTTTGCCTGAGCTTTCACTCATTGAGCGTCTGGGACGAGGGATGACCTCCCAGCGCACACGAGACCGTATGGTTGATCGCCTGATTGAGCAGGGGATCCGCCACCCAAAGGTGTTGGACGTGATGGCCAGCGAACCTCGCCATCTGTTTGTCGATGAGGCCCTGGCTCATCGCGCCTATGAGGACACTGCGCTACCAATCGGGTTTGGGCAGACGCTCTCCCAGCCGCTTACGGTTGCCCGTATGACCGAGCTGGTGGTGAAAGCCGAGCCGCGTCGCGTGCTGGAAGTCGGCACAGGCTCTGGCTATCAAACGCTGATTTTATCGCGCCTGGTGAAAGAGCTTTACTCGATTGAGCGTATTTATGCCCTGCACGAGCGGGCAAGCGAGCGTTTGTGGCGGCTGGGGGCCGAGGCCAGATTGACCGTGGCTGACGGCGGTGAAGGGTGGTCCGCGGCGGCACCCTTTGATGTTATTTTGTTGACCGCCTGTGCTCAGACGCTGCCAGAATTGCTGCTTGAGCAGCTCAGCCGTGATGGGGTATTAATTGCCCCGCTTGAGGAACCTGACGGCAGCCAATGGCTTACCCAAATAAAGCGCATTGGCGGTGCCTTTGAAAAGCGGCGGCTTGAGCCCGTTCGCTTTGTACCCCTATTGCAAGGAGTGGTGGATTGAAGCGTAAAGCCTTGGGAATCTTTTTAAAAGGCGCCGGAATGGGCGCCGCTGATGCCGTACCCGGGGTGTCTGGTGGCACAATTGCCTTTGTGACCGGTATTTATGAAGAACTGATCAATACCATCAAGCAGTTTAGCCCCCGTGCGTTGGGGGTGTGGCATCGCAACGGCTGGCGCGCTTTATTCCAGTATTTGAACCTGGCTTTCTTGATTCCGCTGCTGACGGGTGTCGGGATCAGTCTGGTGAGCGTGGCGCACCTGGCGTTATGGCTAATGGAGGCGCACCCGCTATTGCTCGACGGGTTTTTCTTTGGTTTGGTCGCCGCTTCCTCGCTTGTCGTGGGGCAAGCCGGGAGGCGCTGGCGGTTCTGGTTTGTGATTCCACTGTTAGCAGGCCTGGTGCTGGCCAGCATGTTGCCGAGTTTAATGCCGCTGGTACTATTGATCGGCAATGAAGCGCTCGTTGTCATGGTGGCCGGCTGTATCGCGATTAGCGCCATGCTGTTGCCTGGCGTGTCAGGCAGCTTTTTGTTGCTCACGATGGGACTCTACGGCACGATTATGGGGGCTATCCGCAGCTTCGATATCACGATCATTGTGCTGTTTGGTATGGGGTGTGTGGTTGGCTTGGCATCGTTTTCACGCCTATTATCTTGGCTGTTAAAACGCCATCATGACTTTACCATGCAGCTACTTTTAGGGTTTATTATCGGCTCATTGCCGGTTCTCTGGCCGTGGCGTGAGCTGTTACGCTATCAAATAGGCCCTAGCGGGCAAATGATTCCATTGGATTATCGTTATTTGCTGCCGAGTGATTATGCGATGTTGACCGGCACTTCAGCGCAGGTCATTGGCGTGGTGGCGCTAATGGCTATTGGCGCACTGCTGGTCGTATTGTTAAATCGTCAGGCAGGACAGGCGGCCACGTCTGATTCAAAAATACCGCGCAGCGCTGAAAAGGAGTAGGGTTTGCATGCGTAAAATCTTCATGATGTCAGCGTTAGTATTGGCGATTAGCGGGTGTGCCAATCAACAGCATGGCGCCCCGCAGGTGCGTGATTTAAGCGAAGCGCGCAGTGCCGTGGAAAATTCGCCTCAATATACTGTAAAGCCCGGCGATACCCTGTATGGCATTGCCTGGCAGCATAATCTGGATTATCGGCAGTTGGCCGCGATGAACAATATCGAGGCACCCTATCAGATTCGTCCTGGGCAGATGATTGCCTTGCGTGATGGGGGCTCACGCGCTAATAATTCACCGTCCAATAATGCTCAGCCTAATAACCAGCCGCAAAATGCCCGCAGTGAATCGCGTGGCGTAGTGGCGACGGGGTTAAATCCCCCGACGACGGCGGTAGCCAGTAACGACCAGGAGCTCGATTGGCTGTTGCCTGACGAGTCGGCGATTGAGCGTAATCAACGTTTAAACGCTGAGGGTCAGGCACAAGAGCGTGCTAATCGCCAGGCCGTTGAGAGCGCTGAACAAGTAGCCGCTAGCAGCAATACGCCGCGTGAAGAGCCGTCCAAGCCAGAGGTCGTGGCAGCGGCTGAAGCAGAAGAGCCAAAACCTGAACCAGAGCCGGCGGCAGCTCCTGCACGCGAACCGGCGGAACAGTCCGTTGCCCAATCCGCGGCACCTGCTGCCACGCCTCCAGCACGTACAGATCGTTCATCGCGCACTTTCACGCCTGTAGAGACGATAAACTGGCAGTGGCCGACCGATGGACAGGTCACTGGCAAGTTTGGTGAAGGGGACTCGATTACCGCCGGGATTGATATCGACGGACAAAAGGGGCAACCTGTCAAAGCGGCTGGTCCTGGAATTGTCGTTTATGCAGGCAGCGGCGTACGTGGATACGGCAATCTCATCCTTCTTAAACACAATGATCAGTTCTTGAGTGCCTACGCGCACAACGACAGTTTAAGCGTTAAAGAGAATGATGTAGTGGAAGCGGGCGAGGTAATTGCCACCATGGGTAATAGCGATGCAGGAAGTGTCAGGCTGCATTTTGAGGTGCGTCGCGATGGACAGCCTCAGGACCCATTGGACTTTCTCCCCTCACGTTAACCACGGCCTGCAGCTAGGCAGGTGGATAATGGCAAGCTCTATGAATCAGCGCTAAGCCGCTGATTCAGCATAATAACAATAACGGTATTGCGCACCGACAGTGCGACTACCCTTTAATTTTTGGAAAAAGGCGGGCGGGCGATACTACGGGGGTAAGACCATGAGTATGCTGGAGAAGGATCTACAGGAGGTTGACCTGGATGCTGCCGAAGAAGCGTTTGATAACGCTGACGATGATGTCGCAGCGGAAGAGGATGCCTTTGAAAAAGCATTAGGGCGCGAGGATCGGCAGTCAACTCAAAGCTTAGATGCTACGCAAATCTACCTCAATGAAATAGGGTTTTCGCCGCTATTAACGCCAGAAGAAGAGGTCTATTACGGCCGCTTGGCGCGTAAGGGAGATGCACTGGGTCGTTCACGAATGATCGAGTCCAACCTGCGGCTGGTGGTTAAAATTGCCCGGCGCTACCTCAATCGGGGGCTAACGCTGCTTGACCTGATCGAAGAAGGTAATTTAGGTCTTATTCGTGCGGTTGAAAAATTTGACCCTGAACGTGGGTTTCGCTTTTCAACGTATGCAACGTGGTGGATTCGCCAGACTATCGAACGTGCGCTGATGAACCAGACGCGGACGATTCGTTTGCCGATTCACGTTGTTAAAGAGCTTAATATTTATCTGCGCGCAGCACGTGAACTGACCCAAAAGCTTGACCATGAAGCAACCGCAGAAGAGATTGCTGAACATCTCGATAAGCCGGTTGATACGGTTAAGAAAATGCTGGGCCTCAACGAGCGTGTCTCCTCGGTCGACTACCCCATGGGTGGCGAGAGCGATAAACCGCTGATCGATACCCTGGCTGATGACGATGTACAAGGCCCCGAAGGCAGTCTGGTCGATGGTGATGTGCGTGAACACGTGGATCACTGGCTGGATGAGCTAAGTGATAAACAGCGCGAGGTCGTTGTGCGCCGCTTCGGTTTACGCGGCCATGAAGCGGCCACTCTTGAGGAAGTGGGCGCGGAAATTGGCCTGACCCGTGAGCGTGTTCGACAAATTCAGGTGGAGGCGTTAAAGAAACTGCGCCGCTCACTTGAGAAGCAGGGCCTTTCATTAGAAGCTATTTTCGAAAGCTAGTTGATACGACCCATTCAGTAGGCACTGCCTTGACGCACCGAGTTTATGCTCGGTGCGTTGCCGTTAGGGCGATGGTTTATTGGGAACTTATTATGTATAAGCGAGATACGTGATGCGCCCGCTCGTGGCCCATATTGATCTAGACGCGCTGCGTCATAACTATCAGTTAGCGTGCCGCTGCGCACCGCAAAGTCGCTCTGTAGCGGTTATCAAGGCCGATGCCTATGGGCACGGTGCCGTAGAGTGCGCTCGCGCACTTGAAAGCCTGGTACCGGCCTTTGCGGTCGCGTGTATCGAAGAAGCCATTGCCTTGCGTGACGGCGGTATCAATAAGCCCATCGTGCTGTTGGAAGGCATTTTTAGTGCCGATGAGCTGCCGCTGGTAGACCGCTATGGATTGTGGACGGCCGTGCATAGCGCGTGGCAGGTTGAAGCGCTGATGGCATTTTCGCCTAGCCAGCCGATTCCCGTTTGGTTGAAGGTTGACTCGGGTATGCATCGGCTGGGGTTTGATGTAGATGAAACTCAGGCTGTCTGGCAGCGTTTGGTCGATGCGCCTCAAGTGACTGCGCTGCACTTGATGAGCCACTTCGCGACGGCGGATGCCAGGGACGGGCGCTATTTCAATCAGCAGCTGCAGCACGTACAGGCGCTGGCAAAAGCGCTTGATGCGCCCTTATGCCTGGCTAATTCACCCGCCACGCTTGCCTGGCCTGCCGCGCATGGCGACTGGAATCGCCCTGGCATTATGCTGTACGGCAGCGACCCGCTGGAAGCTGCCAACGACATCACCCGGCAGTTACGCCCGGTGATGAGTTTGCGCTCGGAAATTATTGCCCTACGTGAGCTGGATGAAGGTGAGCAGGTAGGTTATGCGGGACGCTGGCGCGCCAAGCGTCGTTCGCGTATTGCCGTTGTTGCTGCAGGCTATGGCGACGGCTATGACCGTCACGCGGTGGATGGTACGCCGGTGCTGGTCAATGGGCAGCGCTGCGCTATCGCCGGTAAGGTGTCGATGGACATGCTGACCATCGACGTTACCGATTTGAAAGAGGCTGGCATTGGCAGTGAGGTAGTGCTTTGGGGGGCCGCAAGCACAGGGGAACTGCTGCCAGTCGATGAGGTGGCAAGCTATTGCGATACGATAAGTTATACTTTGCTGACCGGGGTGTTGCCACGCGTACCCAGACGTTATCAAGAGTCCTTAGTGTAGGTGGTACGTATGTCGAAAAAAGAATACCCACGTTCGTTTGCCCATCCGCGCTACTGGGGCACCTGGCTTGCCATCGGCGCAATGTACGTAGCCGCCTGGTTGCCCTGGGGCGTCAAACTTTGGGTGGGAAAGATCATCGGGTTGCTCGCGTGGCGCTTTGCCAAGCGTCGGCGTGATATTACTGCCACCAATCTGGCGCTGTGTTTTCCAGAAAAAAGTGCCGATAAACAGCGCAAACTAGTGAAAGATACCTTTATTGCTAACGGTATCGGCCTGGTCGAAACGGCCACTGGCTGGTGTCGCGAAGTTGAAGGGTTTCGTCATCGGGTGGCTTATCATGGTCAGGAGCATCTGGCCCATGCCAAGGCGCAGGGAAAGGGCGTGCTGGTCGTCGGTATCCACTTCTCTACGCTGGATTTGGGTGGGGCGCTGCATTCGCTGTTCTTACCCGCCGATGTGGTTTATCGACCGCACAATAACCCACTTTTTGAGCGCTTCATGACCCGCGCTCGGTCACGCATTTTCGGTCAGGCGATTGATCGGCACGACCTGCGTGGGGTAGTGCGGCGTATCAAGGCCGGACATATTGTCTGGTACTCGCCGGATCAGGATTTCGGTCGCGATGTCAGCGTGTTTGCACCGCTGTTTGGTCAGCAGGCGGCGACTATCCGCTTAACGGCCAAAATCGCCCGGATGACCGGGGCACCGGTGGTGCCGTTGATGTTTCATCGCAATCCCGATAACCGCACCTATACCATCGAGTGCTTACCTGCGTTTGAAAACTTCCCGAGTAGCGATGAAGTCGAAGATGCCACCCGGATCAATCAGTTTATTGAACGGGCTATTCGCAAGCACCCTGAACAATACCTGTGGCTGCACCGGCGTTTCAAGACCCGTCCTGAAGGGGAAGAGGGGTTCTATTAACCCTTGTATGAAGCCTCTCACTAATCGAGAGGCGGGCTTGAGCAACCCTGTGCGGGGGCGCTGTTAATACCTCCTTGTACGCTACTTTCGCCATCTGACCGCCATGGATGGCGGAAATGCCGGAAATGTCAGGAACTGTTTTCCGGCCTTGGCGAAAGACCCCCGCTACCTGTGACAGGTACTATCAGCAAAAGCCGACTCGCGTCGGCTTTTTTTCGTCTACTCGGCGATTAGTCGAGGTTGCGCGAGTAGAAGATTTCCAGCATCTCTTTACGCAGACGGCTCTCGATGTCGCGGGCCTCTTCAAAGGTAATATCGCGACGCGAAGTGCCGAACAGGTAATTATCGAGTTCGAAATCCTTGAGCAGCATCTTGGTATGGAACATGTTGTCTTGATACACGTTCACATCCATCATTTGATACGCTTGCTTGGTATCTTCTGCCAGGTAGTCCTGGATCGACGCAATATTGTGATCGATAAACAGCTTTTTGCCATCCACATCACGTGTGAAACCACGCACACGGTAGTCCATGGTCACGATGTCGGAATCAAAACTGTGGATCAGGTAGTTAAGCGCTTTCAACGGGCTGATATGGCCACACGTTGAAACATCGATATCCAGGCGGAACGTACTGATGCCGTTATCGGGATGCGACTCCGGGTAGCTATGCACGGTGACATGGCTTTTATCCAGGTGGGCAACCACGGTTTCAGGCAAAGGACCCGGGCCTGGTTCCGTTTGCTCTGGATTGGCCTCATCAAGCTCATGCTCAGCAATGAGGATGGTGACGCTCGCTCCGTGAGGTTCATAATCCTGACGGGCGATGTTTAGCACATGCGCACCGATAATATTGGTGACATCTTTCAAGATCTGCGTCAGCCGTTCGGCATTGTAAAGCTCATCGATATAGTCGATATAAGCTGCACGCTGCTCTTCGGTTTTGGCATAACAGATGTCGTAAATATTAAAGCTCAGCGAGCTTGTCAGGTTATTAAACCCGTGGAGTCGGAGATTATCTGTCATGTCCGAACCTCCCTATGGCAGATGAAAATACCCCGACGAGCCAGCGCCGGAACCGAAAAGTACCTATTGCTACCCTCGCAACACCGCTTATATAAACGCGTAGGTAAGACAGTAGGGGGTAATACAAGCCGGCGTATTATGCCCGGCCCTGACGCGCTATGCATCCGACGGATGCATTTTTTTAACTTATCAGGCGTGACGGGCCGTAAGGGCAGGCGCTGGACGCTGCTCGCGTGCCTCAAGCTTCTTTGATCTCAAACGAATGAGTGATCTCAACACCGCCTTTAACCAGCATGATGGAAGCGCTGCAGTATTTTTCTGCGGAAAGCTCTACCGCGCGTGCAACCTGCTTCTCTTTTAGCGCCCGACCAGTGACCACGAAATGCACATGAATTTTGGTAAATACCGCAGGCACTTCGTCAGCGCGCTCAGCGTCGAGTTCGGCAACGCAGTCGGTGACATCCGCGCGCGCTTTATCCAGAATATTCAGGATATCAAACGCAGTGCAGCTACCCATGCCCATGAGCAGCATTTCCATAGGGCGCGGGCCCGTATTGCGGCCGCCGTGGTCGGGTGGGCCGTCAATGATAACGCTATGCCCGCTACCTGACTCGGCGACAAACTGACGACCATCTGTCCATTTTACCTTTGCTTTCACGTAGCTCTCCTCATCTAGGCAACGACAGGTAAGTCGCGCAGCATAACATTTCTATGCCAGGGCGCACTGTTTGAATCCCCGCCCCGGCGTTCTTTGATCGGTGATGGTTATAGGCTTAAAAAGTGCTCCAGAGCTGCAAGGCGCTCAGGTGTGCCTACATCCACCCAGTGCCCGGTGAAATGCTCGCCGCTAACGCGCTGTTCGTTCATGGCGTGTTTAAACAGCGGTGCCAACGCAAATGCCCCGGGGGGGTGGCCTGCCAGTAAAGCAGGATGAATAATGCTCACTCCTGCGTACGTGTAGCGCGGCGTGCCGTGAGTCAACGCGCGGCCATGCTCAAGGGCAAAGTCGCCATCTACATGATGTGCAGGGTTATCTACCAGCACGAGGTGCGCCAGGTCGTCGCCTTTGAGCATGGCCTGGGCAGGCAGGTAGTCGCACCAGATATCACCGTTGACCAGTAAAAAAGGTGCGTCGCCCAGCAGCGGTAGGGCGTTTTGAATACCCCCGCCTGTTTCAAGCGGCGTAGATTCCTGGCTCCAGTGAATGCGTAGGCCGTAAGTTTGCCCATCGCCCAGCGCTTGAATGATCTGCTCTGCGCGGTAGCTAACGTTGATCACTACCTCGTTAAAGCCTGCCTGCTGAAGCCGCTCAAGGTGGTGAACAATCAGCGGCTTACCTGCCACAGGCAGTAACGGTTTTGGGCAGTGATCGGTTAAAGGGCGCATCCGCTTGCCTAGCCCGGCCGCTAAAATCATGGCTTTCATTGTGTGCTTTCCGCCAGGCGTTGGGTAATCGCGGGGCGCAGGGTGTTGTTAACCCACTCGGCAAACGCTGTGTGCTCGGGCAGCGCGGCTAGGCTGTCTTCCAGGTGATCTAGAAAGTGCGGCAGGCGTTCCAGGTAGCCCTGTTTATGATCGCGTATGGTCAGGCGGCAAAAGATCCCCAGTACCTTGAGCGAGCGCTGAGCCGCCATAGCGTGGCACTGGGTTATAAACGTAGCCGCTGTCAGCGAGCCGGGAAGGCGGCCGTCGTGGCGTGCCTGAGCATAAAAAGTGTTGGCTAACTGGGTAAATTGAGGTTTGGTAAATCGCCAGTAGCGGCCGCACAATAACGAAATGATGTCATAGCTGATCGGGCCCGCCACGGCGTCCTGAAAATCAATCATATACAGACGGTCGTGACTGACCATAATGTTCATGGCATCAAAGTCGCGGTGTACACTCACGAAGGGCTGTACAAGCGCTTGCTCAATAAGCGCCGAGCGCAGTGGCTCCCAGCTGGGCGGAGTGGGTAGCTTCAGCCAGCTGCCCAAGCACCATTCGGGAAAAAGATCGAGCTCGCGGGCGAGTAGCGGTGCATCATAGGCAGGCAGTGCGCTGGGGCCGGCCCGATTCTGCAGCTCGGCAATCAGTGCCAGCGCTTTTTCGTGGTAATTAAGCACGCTATTTTCATCGCTAAACAGGTCTTGCATGGGCGTGCTGCCCAAGTCGTCCAGCAGTAAAAAACCGTCATCTAGATTGGCGGCATGAATTTTGGGCACGGGCAGCCCTGCTGCATACCAGCGGTTGCCAATGGCTACAAAAGAGGAAGAATCCTCTTGAGCTGGGGGCGCATCCATCACAATCTGTGTGTCGCCACCAGGAAGCGTTAGACGAAAATAACGCCGGAAACTGGCGTCGCCACCCGCCGGTGATAGAGTAATAGTGGCCTGATTCAGGCTATTTTGTTCAGCGGCCCATCGGGTGAGGGCATTTATCCGGGAAGAGGACATGCAAGCTCCTTGCTGGTCGGGCATCATGCGGGCTGTATAATACCTATTCTGGATGCCAAGGATAACGAACATGGGCAAGCGATTTTCGCGCACTTTACCGGTTGCGCATACGCTGATGGGCAGTTTGCTCGCGGGCGCCTCGTTTTCGGCGGTGGCGCAGGATCAGACGCTGCCCGCCGAAGCGCTCGACTGGCAGGCCTGGGGGCAAGGTGAAGCGTCACAACAATTATGCCGTGGGCGCTATGTGATGCCCGGCTACCGGTTGCCCGCTGAGCAAGACCCGGAGACACTGTCGGTTGAAACGCAAGAGGCGGATTATGCCTCCGACGGTGAAGCACTGCTACGCGGCGATGTGGTATTAAGGCGCGCTAACACCGAGCTTGAAGCGGAGCGCATTTTTCTACCTGCCAACCGCGAGCAGGTTGATGCCGAGGGAAACCTGGCGCTGCGCGATGGTCAGGCCCTACTGCGTGGCGATAGTGCGACCCTAATGCTCAACGAAGACCGGGCCACTATAAACAATAGCCACTATGTGCTGTATGAAGAGCATTTGCGTGGTCAGGCAAGCCAGCTTGAGCAGACGGGCGAAGCCCAGTATCGCTTGCACGATGCTTCCTTCACGTCGTGTGATCCCGGTGCTAATACCTGGCAGCTGGTGAGCAGCGATATTCGGCTAGATCAGGCCAAAGGCTTCGGCACCGCGCGGCATGCACGCTTGGAAGTCAAAGATGTACCTATCTTTTACTGGCCGTGGCTGCGCTTTCCAATTGATGATAATCGCCATACGGGCCTGCTGGCGCCAGCGATCGGTTTCTCATCGGATGGCTTTGATTACGCCCAGCCGTTTTACTGGAATATTGCCCCTAACCACGATGCCACCATTACGCCGCGCTGGATGACCGATCGTGGTTTGTTGCTTAACGGTGAATACCGCTACCTGTTTTCCGAGAGTGCAGGCACCGTCGAGGGCGGTTACTTAAGTGGCGATGACGGCGGTACTAGCGGCGATAACCGCTTTGCAGGTGAAGATCGCTGGTATATCGATGCGCAGCATGCCGGGCGTATCAATAACCGCAGTAACTACCGTTTGCGCTATGGCGCGGCCAGTGATGGCCGCTACTTTGACGATTTCGGCGGCCAGTTCGGGGATAGCGACCGGGTCAGTATGGAAAGGCTTGCACAGGTCGATTATCAAGGCGAGCGTTGGCAGTTGGATGCCCGTGCCCAGGGGTTTCAGCGCCTTGAAGACCCGCTTAGCGATACCGATAAGCCGTTTTATCGGCTGCCCAGTTTAACTGCCAATTCCAATTGGCAGCTGGGTAGCGGAATTTATAGCGAATGGCGCTCCAACGTCACTTATTTCTGGCGGGATGTGGATGAGCGCCGCGTACCCGAACAGGAAGCCGCGACCGGTAGCCGTTTGCACTTAACGCCTGCCGTTGGCTGGCGCGCCGAGAATAGCTGGGGATATGTCGAGCCGCGTACCGAGCTTTGGTATACGGCATACGACCTAGACTATGGCGAGCGTGAAACCGATCGGGGTACGACCCCCAGCCGCAGCATAGCGGTTACCTCGGTGGACAGTGGCCTGGTGTTTGAGCGCGAATTGGAGTTGGGCAGCCGTGATTATCGGCAAACTCTGGAACCGCGTCTCAACTACGCCTATGTGCCGCGTACCAACCAGACCCAGCTACCCGATTTTGATAGCCGTGAGCGTGCGTTCTCCTGGGATCAGCTGTGGTCACCTCATCGGTTTTCCGGGGCCGACCGGGTCGGCGATCTAAACCGCGTATCATTGGGCGTGCAGTCGCGCTTGATTGAGGACAGCAGCGGTCGGGACCGTTTGACGTTCGGGGTTGGGCAAAGCGTCTACTTTGCCGAGCGCCGCATCGATAGTGAAGGGGACCCGGACACACTGCCTGCGCGTCCCGAAGAAGATCCTAACGTCAACCCGCAGCGCTACTATCAGGCCACGCGTGATCGCTCGCCGCTGGTCACCCGGCTGGACTGGCAGATCAATGACCGCTGGAGTACCGGCTACGAGTGGCTTTACGATGACCATCGCGAACAGACCGAGCGCTCAAGCGTTGACGTCAATTATCGCCACCCGGCAGGTCATGTAGTGAACCTTGGGTACCGTTGGGAGATCGAAGGATTTGATCCAGATTCGGTACCTGGCGATGACGGCTTTCGCAATTACAACCGCGAAGAGTGGGATCTGTCGTTCGCTTGGAAAGCCAACACCAGGATTGATTTGATTGGCCGCTACCTTCACGATCAAACCAATGACCGTTCGCTTGAACAAATGGCCGGCGTACAGTGGAACGACTGCTGCTATGGTGTGCAGCTTGTCTGGCGTGAGTGGGTAGACGATAACGATACGGCACGCGTTGAGGATGATTTTAACGATCGCGGGCTATTTTTACGCTTTGTATTCCGTGGCTTAGGTGGCGTTGGCCAGCAGGCCGATAGCTATTTTGAACGGACCATTCCGGGTTACCGTCCTACGCCTTTGTAATGACGTTCTTGAATGGCGACTGAAAGAGACCTTTTATGAAGACCAGAAATACGCTGCTAGCCCATGCAAAAATCGTATCGGCCACGGGTGTCATGGCCCTTTGCATTGGTGCCGGTGCGCTCGTTACGCCGCTTGTATCACAGGCGCAAGATTTTGCGTCTACCCAGCGCCAGCCGATCGATAGCGTCGTCGCCGTGGTGAACGAAGGCGTTATCATGCGTAGCGAGCTCGATGGCCGGGTTGCCCAAATACAGCAGCAGGCTCAGGCGCAAGGCGGCTCGCTTCCGGCGCGCTCAGCGCTTGAAGCCCAAGTGCTTGAGCGGATGATCATGGATGAAATCCAGATGCAGCTAGCCCGCCGCAGCAACTTGAGCGTTGATGATACGGAGCTTAACCGTCAGCTACGCACGATTGCTGAATCCAACGATATGACCTTGGAGCAGTTTGCTGACGAGGTGGAATCTGAAGGCATGACGCTTGCCGACGTTCGCGAAGACATTCGTCGTGAAATGCTGATGCGCCAAGTGCAGCAGCGCCAGGTAGGTCAGCGCGTATCGGTAAGCGACCGCGATGTGCAGCGTGTGCTGGAGCAGCAGGGCAATCAGGCGAGTGATCAGGCATTTGTCGAAGAAATCCGTGCGCGCCACATCCTGGTCGAGCTGACACCAACACGCAATGAAGACCAGGCTCGCACGCGCGCTCAGGAAGCTCGCCAGCGCCTGCAGCAAGGCGCTGACTTTGCATCAGTGGCACGTGAATTTAGCGATGATCGCGGCAGCGCTCTTAACGGCGGCGAACTTGGCTGGGTACGCCCTGGGCAAACCGTGCCGGCGTTTGAAGAGGCGATGCAGTCACTTGACGTTAACCAGATTTCTGAGCCCGTACGCTCTCAGTTTGGTTATCACATCATCGAAGTAGAAGAGCGTCGTCGTCAGAACGTCACCCAGGAGAGCCGTCGCGAGCAGATTCGCCAGGCGATTTTCCAGCGCCGCGCCAATGAAGAGCTGCAAATCTGGCAGCAGGAAATTCGCTCGGAAGCCTTTGTGGATATTCGTCTCTAATGACTCAAACCACTGGCCTGCCGCTGCTGATCACTACTGGGGAACCCGCAGGTATCGGGCCTGAACTGGTGCTGATGCTCGCATCGCAGGGCAACCTGCCTGAGCAGACCGTGGCGATTGGCGATGTAGATATGCTGCGCCAGCGTGCGGCTGAGCTTGCGCTTGATGTGACGCTGGTGGAAGCTCACCCCGGTGAGCCGGTCAAGGCAACGGCTGGCAAGCTTCCGGTATGGCGGGTCGCACTCAAGGAGCCTGCGATGCCGGGAGTACTGAATCCGGCTAACGCAGGGTACGTGCTGGCAACCCTCGAACTGGCTGTCAACGCATGTATGGCCGGCCTGGCGGCGGCTATCGTTACGGCGCCGCTGCATAAGGGCGTCATTATCGAAGGCGGCTATCCAGACTTTACCGGGCATACAGAGTGGCTGCGCGATGCCTGTGGCGTCGATGAGGTGGTCATGATGTTGGCAACCGATGCGGCACTTCATGCACAGGCGCCTGATTGGCAGGGCAGCGGTGATTTGCGCGTTGCCTTGGTGACTACGCACCTGCCGCTGCGCCACGTCGCCGATGCGATTACCTTTGATCGAGTGACGCGTATTAGCCGCCTGCTGGCGGCTGACCTCAAGCGCCAGTTCGGCATCGCATCGCCACGTATTGCGGTATGCGGTTTAAACCCTCATGCGGGCGAGGATGGCCATCTTGGCCGTGAAGAGCTGGACACTATTATTCCAGCGCTTGAAGCCCTGCGTGCGGATGGGCTTAAGATCGAAGGGCCACTGCCCGCCGATACCCTGTTTACCCCACGCCATTTGGCGGGTGTGGACGCCGTGCTTGCGATGTATCATGACCAGGGCTTGGCAGTACTTAAGTACGCTGGTTTTGGTCAGGCGGCCAATATTACCCTGGGCTTGCCGTTAGTGCGCACTTCGGTAGATCATGGCACGGCGCTTGATCTGGCCGGTAAGGGGGTGGCCGACCCCGGTAGTCTGCGTATCGCGCTTTCGCTTGCACGACGCCTTGCCACTCAGCGGATCAATGCTGTCTGCTAGTCTTATGCTTCACGTTTGAAAAACCTCCAAGGAACTCTGTTAGATGTCTCAAGTGCCCCAGCAGCACCGTGCTCGCAAACGCTTCGGTCAAAACTTTCTACGTGACCTGGGTATCATCTCGCGTATTGTGCGCTCTATTGGGCCGCGGGAAGGCGACCGGCTGGTTGAAATTGGGCCAGGGCAGGGCGCGTTAACCGCCCCGTTGCTTGAGGCCGCCGGGAAGCTTGAGGTGATTGAACTGGACCGCGATTTGATTCCCGGTCTGCGGGTGCAGTTTTTCAACTATCCTGACTTTATTATCCATGAAGGCGACGCGCTGAAATTTGATTTTGCCGCGCTTAAAGGCGATGGCCCGGCCCTGCGCGTGGTCGGCAACTTGCCCTATAACATTTCAACGCCGTTGATTGTGCATTTGCTAACCGCCGGTAATGCCATCGCCGATATGCACTTCATGCTGCAAAAAGAAGTTGTCGAACGGCTCGCCGCTGAACCGGGCGGTACCGATTGGGGACGGCTTTCGGTGATGGCGCAGTACTATTGCCAGGTGGATCAGCTATTTATCGTCCCGCCCGAGGCCTTTGTTCCGCGTCCGAAAGTCGACTCAGCCATTGTGCGCCTCACGCCCCACGCTGCCTTACCGCATGTTGCCGATGACCCAGCGCTACTTTTTGAGCTGGTAAAGCTTGCGTTTGGTCAGCGGCGTAAAACCCTGCGCAATAATTTCAAAGGCCGCGTTAGCCCGGAAACCCTGGAAGAACTAGGGATTGATCCGGTGCGTCGCCCGCAAACGCTAACCGTGGCCGAATATGTGGCCATTGCCAACCGCGTCGCGGCGGATGACGCGCTAAACGCTGGTGGGAGTGATGTCGGGTGAGTGGTCTAGCCATTGAGGTCAGCGTGACACCGGAATACTGTGCGGCGGAGTCTAGCGATGTAGAGACGCGCTACGTCTTCAGCTACACCGTTACCGTGCATAATCAAAGCCCACACAGCGTACAGCTGATGGCCCGCTACTGGAAAATCACCCAAGGCGGTGGCGATAGCCAGGAGGTGCGCGGCAAAGGCGTGGTAGGCCAGCAGCCGCTTATCGGGCCCGGTCAGCGCTTTCGCTATACCAGCCGCGCCATTCTGCAAACGCCGGTTGGGGTGATGGAAGGCGCCTACACGCTGCTCAATACCTATAGCCAGCGTGCGTTTGAAGTGTCGATCGCACCCTTTCGTCTGGCCGTGCCGCGCCAGCTGCACTGAACGCGGCTTTAACGCTGAGTGTTATGCCTGGTTTAAGCGCTGGTTCAAGTGATCGCATAAGCGAAGGGCAAGCTGAACCAGCGTCAGGGTCGGGTTGGCGTGCCCGGCGCTGGCAAACACGCTGGAACCTGCCACGTACATATTGTCTTGGGCAAAAAGGCGGCAATCGGCGTTGACGATACCTTGCTCAGGGTGATGGCTCATGCGCGTACCGCCCATATGATGGCGACCCGCGAGCTCGCCGTCGGTGGGCAGCGTGACAGGCAGTGCCGCAAGCCAGTCCGCCAGCTGTACCCGGCCAATATCCGTGTCCAGCAGGTACTCGCCCAGCAACAGCAAGCTTTCGCGAATAGTATGCCGATCAAGCGCGGACTGTTGCCATACCAGTCGGCTACGCGGAATGCCCAGTGCATCAAGCTCATCGCTAAGCTCAACGCGGTTTTCAAAGCGCGGCTCCTGCTCCCAGGCGGCTCTTAACATTGCACCATGCAGCACACGCCCTTGGGCTTGCCACTCGACAATACGTTGCCCCAGAGAAGGCGCCTGCAGGCTAAGCTCATCGATTAGCGCCTGGGTTGCCTCTGGATTCATGCGGTGCAAACGCAGACCGCAGTTGAGTATCTCTCGGCTTGCGAGTGCCTGCTCATTGGGGGATAGGAAAACGTTATAGGCCTCATCCAGCCCTAACACTTCCGGCTCAAAGATAAGCGCCTGACCGACCGTTGCGTGAGGATGCTCCATCCAGTAGCGCCCCAGCGTCTGGGCCTGCGGAACCAACTGGCCGTCCGCCTGTTGATTGCACCAGAGCAGTAAGCGGGCATTATCAATACCCCCGCAAGCAAGAATGAAGTAGCGGGCGCGAACCTGGTGCTGCTCGTCCTGGTAGTTAGCAAGCGTCGCGCTGGCAACTCGGCCGTCGGTCGTTTCCAGTGCGACGAGATTGGCGTTTAAGCAGCACAGCAGATTTTCTGACTCACTCAGCGTATCGGCGTACTTCAGCTGTACGCGAGTGGGGCCTCCCAGCGAGAAGTAGATACGGCTAAGCGCGGACGACTCAATGGGCTCATCCGCTGGGATGGGATCTAAATCAAGCAGATCAGCTGCGGCGCTAAAGTAGGGCGTAAGCTCCGTATGGCTAATCGGCCAGGCGGTCTCGGGAGCGGCGGATTTGGCAGTGAAGTCATACGGGTCAAGCGGGCGACACACGCCACCCCAATGGTTCGTCGAGCCGCCCAACTGACGCAGTCGGCTGGCTTCAAGCGGGAGATATGCATCACCGACGACCTCGCCACGGTAGCTATCCTGGGAGCGTTCGCTAAATACTTCATCGCCCCCTTCGCACATCAGAATGCGGTGCCCCTGGCGGGCAAGTGTCACACCAATCGATACGCCGGCGGCCCCGCTGCCAATAATGCACACATCCACTGTATCGCCCAGCTCAGCGAGCTTTTCGAAAGGCAGGTACATTAGCGGTCACTCGCGCGTAGTAGCCAGCCGTTAACCATTATGCTGTCTGGGGAATGACGAGAGGATGATGCAGGCGGGCGGTTCTGTGCGCTGACAGCCGGGAGCAGAGTGCTAACCGGCACGAGCGCTACACCCATGCCGGCAAGCGTCGCAGCTTTTAATAGCCGACGCCGTGTATAAGTAGGCAGCATAATCGTTATATTGTCCCTGGCCTTGGATGGTTTACTTTGCAAGGTGTTATAAGCGTTATGAAAGGCAGCATTCTGAAAAGTAACCGCGCCTACATTACGGACGCTCAATTTATATTGATGCAAATTTGCCCATCCCACCAGAGCAAATTTGCGAATACTGCTAACGTACGATAAGTAGTAGGTTTTAATGAGTAGCACGTTTGGATGAGTAGTGCGTTTTGATAAGTCGTACGTTTGGGTTAGTGCGATATCGGTTATTTTTCATGCTGGTTATTTTTCAACACTCGTTATTTTCAATATTGTTTTGCAGCACTCTTTTTTTATTCAACATAAGGCCCCGCGCATGAGTACCTACGCGATTGGCGATCTGCATGGCTGCTACGCCGAGTTTATGGCGTTGCTTGAGAAGCTCAATTTTAATCCCAACCAAGATACCCTGTGGCTGGTGGGGGATGTGATTAACCGCGGCCCCGGCTCGCTTGAGTGCTTGCGTGAAGCACAGGCGCTAGGCGGGGCAGTACGCTGCGTGCTGGGTAATCACGATTTTCACCTGTTAGTGGTGGCGCGTGGCGGTGGCAAGCAGAAAAGACACGATACGCTCAGCGAGATTCTAACCGCTCCCGACCGTGAGCCAATGCTTGACTGGCTGCAAAGCCAGCCACTCGCCGTACAGCAGGGCAATATCTTGATGACCCACGCCGGATTATTGCCCCAGTGGCGTGTCGAGCAGGCGGTGGCGTATAGCCGTGAAGTCGAGCAGGCCTTGGCCAGCGAGCAGTCGGGGCGTTTTCTAACCGAGCTGTTTGGAAATCAGCCTGATCGTTGGCGGGAAGACCTTGAGGGAATGGATCGGCTGCGCTTTATAGTCAATGCCCTGGCGCGAATGCGCTTTATCGATGCGCAGGGGCAGCTGGACTTTGCGGCAAAAGAAGGGCTTGAAAGCGCTCCGCCAGGGTTTGCACCGTGGTTTCAGTACCCGCGTGACGATAACCCGCATTTACTGTTCGGCCATTGGGCGGCCCTGGAAGGCAAAACGCCTGACGCCAAGGTGCGTGTGGAGGCACTGGATACCGGCTGCGTATGGGGAGGGACGTTAACCGCGCTTGACTTGGACACCGGCGAGCGGATCAGTGTACCCAGCCAGCAGCAGGGAGAACGCTAGTGGCGGCGAATCCCAACGATCCGTGTATTGCCGGGCTGGACGTGTACCGCGTAGGTGGTGCCGTGCGTGATGCGCTTTTAGGCTGGCCTGTTTTTGATAACGACTGGGTCGTGGTCGGCGCGTCGCCAGAGGCCATGCGCCAGCGGGGCTTCAAGCCAGTGGGGCGAGATTTTCCGGTATTTTTGCATCCTGAAACCGCCGAGGAGTACGCCTTGGCGCGTACCGAGCGCAAGTCCGGCTTCGGGTATTCCGGCTTTGAGGTACACGCAAGCCCTAATGTCACCTTGGAAGAAGACTTGCTACGCCGCGATCTCACTGTTAATGCGATTGCTCAGCGGGTAGATGGGCCGCTTATTGATCCCTTTCACGGTCAGCGCGATATCGAAAAGCGCGTGCTGCGGCATGTTTCCCCGGCATTTAGTGAGGACCCGCTGCGTGTACTACGCACGGCGCGCTTTTTAGCCCGCTATAAGCCGCTGGGGTTTTGTATCGCCGATGAAACGCTGGCGCTGATGACGCAGGTGAGCCGTAGCGGTGAACTTGAACATCTGGCGGCTGAGCGAGTGTGGGTGGAAACCGAGAAGGCGCTGGGCGAGCCGGACCCACAGGCCTACTTTACGACGCTAGCACAGTGCGAAGCGCTGTCGGTATGGTGGCCAGCATTCACTGATGGCAGGCTTGAGCAGGGGCTAGCGGCAATGCACAGCGCCCCGAGTGATAGCCAAACGCCGCTCGCCCACTGGCGTTACGCGTTACTCGTCAGCGTGCTGGAGGATGCTGAGCGTGAGATGTTGGCGAAGCGATTGCGTTTACCCAGCGCTGTGGCTCAACTGGCGCGCTATGTGGCCTTGAGCTTACACCTTTTAAAAACGCCTTTGGAGCCGGATGCCGTACTACACTGGCTGGAGCGTTTGGATGGCTGGCGCAAGCCCGAGCAGGTCACAGCACAGCTTCAGCTAGTGGATGCTGTTGCGCACGCAAGCGTGGCGCCCTTAAGTGCTGCTTGGGAAGCCGCGCGCAATGTAAGCCCTCAGACGCTGATAGCTCAAGGCTTTAAAGGGGCGGCGTTAGGTAAAGCGTTGCGCGAACAGCGCCAGCGGGCGGTGTTTAACGCTCTGGGCTAATCTGCCTGTCAGTCAAACTTATCTGGCTAGCGCCCTTTGGGGCATGGTGTCTGCGTGGGATATCCAGGCGCCACCCCAGGTGAAATCAATTGGCCAAAGGCGTTGGCTGCCTAGCGTGAAGTTATGCCAAAGCGCCGCGTAAGACGTCTGGCAAACGGGGTGGCGTTCATTAGGAAGCAGCTCAGCCAGGGGCTGTAGCACAAAGGCATTATAGGTAATTTCGTCGCGGGGCAGAGAAACGCCATTCACAACGCCGCACATGCTGCCGACGGTTAATAGGTCGATATCCAGCACCTTGGCGCTATATTTAGTCATGCCGGGCTTGCGGCCATGAAGGATCTCGACGCTTTTGGCCCACGCTTTTAGCTGGCGCGGTGTCCAGTCGCTTTCAAACGCAACGACCAGGTTATAAAAATTGTGTTTGTCGCTAAACCCCACCGGCTCACTTTCAAACACCCGTGATACCTGTAGAGGCCCAAAGGCGTCAAACAGGGCATCAAGGCACGAACGTATGTGGTGCGCAGGTTTTATATTACTGCCTAAACTAACGGTAACCAGGCTCATAGGGTAACGTCCTTGGTGACCTCCGGCTGTTCGCCGCGGGTAATCTCAAGGCCTACGCTTGCGGCTTGGGGGACTGCGCCGGGTTTGCGCACTCTTAAGCGTAACCAGGAAATGGCGAACTCGCTGCGTAAGCATTCCGCCAAGCGCTCTGCAAAGGTTTCGACCAGCGCAAATTGGTGCGCATCGGCAAAGCGTTGGATCCGCTGGCAAATGGCCGCATAGTCCAACGTCAAACTTAGGTCATCGGTGGCAGCGGCTGGGCGAATATCGGTCGCCAGCGTTAAATCCAAGCTCAGCGACTGTTGAATAGTGCGCTCCCAATCGTACACACCAATAACGGTGTCTACTTTTAACGCTTCGATCAAAATGCGATCCACGAGCTTTTCCTCGGCGGCAACAAGCCGGCGATTGTACGTTAGGATGAGGCGAAACGACAGTAAGATGGAAACCGCGCCATGATATGGGTAGTAATCGGCTATTTGAGCGGTAGCTGGCTGGCCGCAATTAGCGTTTGTCAGATGGCTGGCGTGCGTGATCCGCGCCGCTGTGGCTCCGGTAATCCTGGGTTTTCCAACGTGCTGCGCCTTTACGGGCCACGTTTGGCCGGCGTCACGCTGTTTCTCGATGCGTTGAAAGGCATGCCCGTGGTGCTGGCAAGTAAAATGCTGGCATTGCCGGTCAGTTGGCAGGGGCTTATCGGGTTGGCCGTGCTCGTCGGGCATAGCTATCCCGTGTGGTACGGCTTTCGAGGCGGTAAGGCCGTGGCTTGTGCATTGGGCGTGCTGTTGGTGCTGGTGCCGGGTGTAGCCCTGCTAAGTGCCATGACGTGGGGGCTGCTGGCATGGCGGTTAAAAACCGCCGCGATAGCTTCATTGGCTAGTGCCCTGGTGGCGCCCCTTGCCTGTATCTGGCTGGCACCTGCTTATATAAGCGTGGTGGGTGGCTTGAGTATGTTAGTGGTTTTACGTCACGGGCTTAATATTCGCAGGCTAAGGCACGGCGAGGAGCCGCGCCTGCGAAAGCCCTAATCGTTAAGAGGTGCCTTGGGTGGCGCTAGGCGATCCAGCGGCCAGCGCGGCGTGGCCTGCATGATACCATCATTATCCTGCTCGCCAGCGGCCAGCCGTTGTGCGCCGACATAGGCAATCATGGCGCCATTGTCCGTACAGAAGCGGCCACGCGGATAATAGGCTTTAGCCTGACGTTTTTGACATTCAAGCGCCAGACGTTCGCGTAGCCGGTGATTGGCACTAACGCCTCCCGCCACCACCAAACGTTTGAGCCCCGTTTGATCCAGCGCCCGGCGGCATTTAATGACCAGCGTATCGACCACAGCTTCTTCAAAAGCGCGGGCTACGTCAGCACGCGCCTGTTGGTCAAGCTCACCGGCGTTTTCCAGTTGACGGATCGCAGTTAACGTATGCGTTTTTAAGCCTGAAAAGCTGAAGTCCAATCCGGGGCGGTCGGTCATCGGGCGGGGGAAGCGAAACCGCTTGGGATCACCCTGCTCGGCAAGCTTGGCGACCAGAGGGCCGCCGGGGTAAGCCAGCCCGAGCATTTTAGCGGCTTTATCAAAGGCTTCACCCGCAGCGTCGTCCACGGATTCGCCCAAGAGTTCATAGCGCCCCAGGCCCTGAACTTCTACCAGCTGAGTATGGCCGCCGGATACCAGTAACGCCACAAAAGGGAACTCAGGTGCATCATCTTCAAGCATCGGCGCGAGCAGGTGGCCTTCCATATGATGGACACCCAGTACGGGGATCTCTAACGCCCGCGCCATGCCGTGAGCTGTGCTTGCGCCCACCATCAGGGCGCCCACCAAACCAGGGCCTGCGGTATAGGTGATGCCATCCAGATCGCGTCGGGTCAGGTTGGCATCTTTTAATACCTGCTCAATGAGCGGTAGCAGCTTGCGCGTATGGTCTCTCGACGCCAGTTCAGGTACCACGCCGCCGTACTCTGCATGCATGGCAATTTGGCTATACAGCGCGTCGGCCAGCAGGCCGTCGCCGCCTGAACGGGAAGTGTCATACACAGCGACGCCGGTCTCATCGCAAGACGTTTCAATGCCCAATACGCGCATAACGGGAAAACTCTTTGAAAAAATGGTAGAACGCCCAAGTCTAACACTGTCCCTCTTGGAGAGCGTAAGCATTTGCAAAGATGGCTATTCACGACTAAACTATCGTGCGCTGTAAAACTGGGTCGTACACTGTAGCCGCAATGATGCGCTATAAGCTGTACGTACTATCGAACTCAAGACTCCTTAAGGTAGGTGAGTGCTTAATGCCTTCTGTAAAAGTACGTGATAACGAGCCGTTTGACGTCGCCCTGCGTCGCTTCAAGCGTTCTTGCGAAAAAGCCGGTGTTCTTTCCGAAGTACGCCGCCGCGAGCACTATGAGAAGCCGACTGCTGAGCGTAAACGCAAAGCGGCAGCTGCCGTAAAACGTCACGCTAAGAAAGTTCAGCGTGAGCAAAAGCGTTTCGAACGGCTCTATTGATCCGTACCTGGGGAGAACCAGAGTAGTTAGCTGGTTGTCTCAAGAGGGATGCCAAACGGCCGCCACTAGGTGGCCGTTTGTTTTTCAGGTTTTTGCGCTGTTTAAGGTGATTAGGTAAAGCGCCTGATGACGTTAAACACGCGCTTAGCGCACTGCGCGAGGATGCTCGTCTTTCATGGCAGGCCAGATTCCACAGCGTTTTATTGACGATCTTCTGGGCCGCGTTGACGTGGTGGAAGTGGTTGGTGAGCGCGTGCAGCTTAAAAAAGCTGGCCGGAATTACTCGGGTCTTTGTCCTTTCCATCAGGAGAAAACGCCGTCTTTCACCGTGAGTGCCGACAAGCAGTTCTATCACTGCTTTGGCTGTGGAGTACACGGGAATGCGCTACGCTTTCTGATGGAGTATGACAAGCTGCCTTTTCCTGAGGCAGTCGAGCAGTTGGCGGGGCGTTTAGGGCTTGATGTACCGCGTGAAGGCGCCGATGACCCGCGTGCCCAGCAGCGAGAAAAAAAGCGCAAAGAGGGCGTTAACCTGCTCGAACTTGCCGCTAGTTTTTATCGCGAGCGGCTAAAGATGCGCGACGGGCAGAATGCCCAGCGCTATCTGGAGAATCGCGGGCTTTCTGCTGAGGTGATTCAAACTTACGGCATAGGCTATGCGCCGGGCGGTTGGGAGGCGCTTAAACAGCATCTGACCGAGCGCGAAATTTCAGAGCCTGTGCAGGTGGAGTATGGCCTGCTGATTCATCGCGAAGATACCGGGCGTACCTACGACCGCTTTCGTGACCGGGTGATGTTCCCGATTCGTGATTTACGTGGGCGTACTATCGCGTTTGGCGGTCGAGTGATGGGCGATGAGCAGCCTAAGTACCTCAACTCGCCGGAAACGCCGGTGTTCCATAAAGGGCGTGAACTTTATGGCCTTTATGAAGCGCGCCAAGCGTCAAGCAAGCTTGAGCAATTGGTTATGGTCGAAGGCTATATGGATGTCGTTGCGCTAGCGCAGTACGGCATCCATAACGCCGTTGCTACCTTGGGGACCGCGACGACCGAGGATCATCTGAGCCGCCTGTTTCGCCTGGTTAGCCGGGTGGTGTTCTGTTTCGACGGTGACCGGGCTGGCCGTCAGGCTGCGAGCCGGGCGCTTGAAACCGCGCTGCCGTTGATGATTGATGGCCGCGAGGCGCGTTTTCTGTTTCTGCCGGAAGGCGATGACCCCGATACACTGGTACGCCGTGAGGGAAGCGAGGCTTTTAAAGACCGCGTAACCTGTGCGATGCCGCTTTCGGAGTTTTTGTTTGAGCAGGCCGCGCAAGGGCGTGACCTGAATACGGTGGAAGGGCGCGAACGTTTTGCGAGCCAGGTACTCGAAGCATTGAATAAAGTGCCCGACGGGATGCTCAAATCATTGCTGCTTGAAGCCTTGGCTAAGCGCAGTGGTTTGGCGCAACAACAGCTTCAAGCGTTGTTGGAAAAGCGCGCAGCGCCACCCAAAGAGCAGGCATATTGGGAGCCCGTCGCGGAACCCGAGGTTGAAGAGGATATAGGTCAAGCAACTCCTCAGCCGCCGAAGCCGCGGACGCGTAGCCAAGTGCTTACTCCGGTGGGGCGCATTGTACAGCTGCTGCTTCACGAACCGAGCGTTGTGTCAGCCGTGCCCGAGAGCCTGGATTGGTTGCCGGAAGATGATGATACGCCGCTATGTCGCGATTTGATCGCGCTTTTGCAGGCCGGGCGTTATCGCAGTCCGCAGGTAGTATTGGCGCATTTTCAGGGCAGTCCGCAAGGTCAGGTCCTGGCAGCGTTCGCCAAGCGGGAGCTGCTGATTCCCAAGGCCGCACGAGAAGCAGAGTTAACGGGGTTGATTGAGCATTTACAGCAAAAGCAGCGTAAACGTTCGCCCCAGGAAGAGTACGAGGCGTTGTTGGCTCAGGAACGTGCCGGGCAGAAGCTCGATAAGCAGCAGCGTCAGCGCTTGGCCAGTTTGGTAGTCGAATTGGCTCAGCGGTTTTAAGCGGTGTTGAAAGCGGGGGGTTGAATTTTGCCCTTGCCAACACCAGATATAGGGTCAGTCACCAAGTGCTGGCCTAACCGAACAACCTAACACACCTGAATGACCGCGCAAATACGTTTCGCTGGAAAAAATACAGCAATTTACGCTATACTGTTCGGCTTGTTGAGTTTAATCGATTCAGCGCTCTAGGTGTTTCATTCTTCTTCGTCGAGATAGGGTTTCTATGGCTGGAAATGCGCAGCAGCAGTCACGTCTGAAGGAGTTGATCGCGCGCGGCAAAGAGCAGGGTTACCTGACTTATGCCGAGGTCAACGACCATCTACCCGAGGATATCGCCGACCCGGATCAAGTGGAAGACATCATTGGCATGATCAACGACATGGGTATCCGTGTTGCTGAAGAAGCGCCTGATGAAGACACTTTGATGATGTCGGATCACTCCACGGATGAGTCCGCTGCGGAAGAGGCCGTTGCGGCACTCGCCGCCGTGGAAAGCGACGTGGGTCGCACCACAGACCCTGTACGCATGTATATGCGTGAAATGGGTACAGTAGAACTCTTGACCCGTGAAGGCGAAATCGAAATTGCCAAGCGGATCGAAGAGGGCACCCGTGAAGTGATGTCGGCGCTGGCCTACCTGCCAGGTGCCGTCGCCTCAATTCTGGATGCTTACGACGCCACTCAGGATGAGGAAGCTCCTGGTCGTTTGTCGGATCTCTTCTCAGGGTTTATCGACCCGGATGAAGGTATTCCCGGCGTTGCCGAAGCGGATGTGCCTGAACCTGAGGTAGACACCGACTTAAGCGACGACGAAGACGGTGACGACGATGGCGATGAGGATGACGAAGACTCCAACGCCAGCGAAGGTGGCCCGGACCCGGAAGAGGCGCGGGCACGCTTTGAGCAAATTCGTGAGCAAAACGCGTTAGCCCAGGCGGCGCTTGCTAAGCATGGGCGTGGTAGCGCTGAGCTAAAAGCCGAGCAGACACGTCTTGCTGAGCTTTTCTCGCCGATCAAGCTGGTGCCGAAACACTTTGAGCGCCTGGTAGGTCAGGTACGTATTAGTGTTGAGCAAGTGCGTGCCCAGGAAAAAGCGGTCATGCAGCTTTGCGTTAAAAAAGCCAAAGTGCCGCGCAAGACGTTTATCAAGTCGTTCCCGGGTAGCGAATCTAACCCCAAATGGTTGGATGCTTTCCAGGAAGCGCAGCCCAAGTACGCTGATCGTCTTGAGCCACTACGTTCTGATATCGCCCGTTCGCAGCGTAAAATCGCTTTCGAAGAAGACATGGTGCAGCTCACCGTGGCGGATTTGAAAGAGGTGAATCGCAAACTATCGATTGGTGAGGCGAAAGCACGTCGCGCCAAGAAAGAGATGGTTGAGGCTAACCTGCGTCTGGTTATCTCGATTGCCAAGAAGTACACCAACCGTGGGCTGCAGTTCCTGGATCTGATTCAGGAAGGCAATATCGGGTTGATGAAGGCCGTGGATAAGTTCGAATACCGTCGGGGTTATAAGTTCTCTACTTATGCTACCTGGTGGATTCGTCAGGCGATCACCCGCTCGATTGCGGATCAGGCGCGGACTATTCGTATTCCGGTGCACATGATCGAGACGATCAATAAGCTTAACCGCGTGTCGCGCCAGATGCTGCAAGAAATGGGCCGCGAGCCGACACCGGAAGAGCTGGGCGAACGTCTGGAAATGCCGGAAGACAAAGTACGCAAGGTGCTTAAAATTGCCAAAGAGCCGATCTCCATGGAGACGCCGATTGGTGATGATGACGACTCGCATCTGGGAGACTTTATCGAGGACGGCACGATGCTGCTGCCCATTGATATGGCCACCGGCGAAGGTCTTATCGAAGCGACTCGCAACGTACTTGGCGGCTTGACAGCGCGTGAAGCTAAAGTACTGCGCATGCGGTTCGGTATTGATATGAATACCGACCATACGCTGGAAGAAGTTGGCAAGCAGTTTGATGTAACCCGTGAACGGATTCGTCAGATTGAGGCCAAAGCCCTGCGTAAGCTTCGCCATCCGTCGCGTTCTGAGCCGCTGCGCTCGTTCCTGGATGAGTAGTGACGCGTGAGTGGTAAATAGTAAGTAGTGAGTCGTGGAAAGCAAAAGCCCGCCGTTCTTTGAACGGCGGGCTTTTTCGTGCAGTTGGCTTTTTATAGCGTGTAGTAGGTGGCGGCCCCCGGGCCGACCGGTAGCCCAAACACGAACACCCAGATGAAAAACAAAATGCTCCAGCCCACCAGCATGAACAAGGTATAGGGCAGCATCAGCGCGACCAGGGTGCCGATGCCCATGTCGTTGCGGTAGCGAGTGGCAACGGCCAGAATCAAGCCAAAGTAGCTCATCATCGGAGTGATCAGGTTGGTGACCGAGTCACCGATACGATAAGCGGCCTGGATAACTTCCGGGGCGTAGCCCATCAGCATCAGCATGGGTACAAAGATGGGCGCTGTCACTGCCCACTGGGCCGACGCGCTTCCGAGCGAAAGGTTAACGAAGGCGCACATAAGAATAAACAGGGCAAACAAGCCGGGGCCGCGTAAGCCAAGAGACTCAAGCAAGTCGGCGCCCGCAACGGCGGTGACGGTACCAAAGTTGCTCCAGTTAAACAGCGCCACAAACTGAGCGGCAAAGAAAACCAGCACGATATACAGTCCAAGGCTGCTCATGCTTTTGGCCATGGCGTTTACCACGTCACGATCATTATGCATCGTGCCTGCTAAGCGCCCGTAGGTGAAGCCCAGCAACGTGAAGGCAACCGCTACGATAACCACGATACCGCGTAAAAACGGTGATCCACTCACTAAGCCGGTTTCTGGGTTACGCAGAATACCGCCTTCGGGAACCACCATAACGGCGATGATGGAAGCCAGAACAAGGGCTGCTAAACCAGTGCCTTTTAAGGCACGCTTTTCGCCATCAGTTAGGCCTTCCATACGCTGCTGGTCAATGCTGCTATCGGCATAAGAGGCGTCAAATTTACCTAGCTTGGGTTCCACGATGCGCTCGGTGACCAAGCCACCGATTAAGGTCACAAAGAACGTGCTGGCAAACATGAAGAACCAGTTTGCTTCAGCGCCCACTATGTAGGTTGGGTCCAATAACCGCGCGGCCTCTTGGGTAATACCTGAAAGCAGAGGATCGACGGTGCCAATCAAAAGATTCGCGCTGTAGCCCCCGGATACCCCACAAAAAGCCGCAGCAAGACCCGCTAATGGATGGCGGCCCAGCGAATGAAAGATCATCGCCGCGAGAGGAATGAGCACAACGTAACCAAGCTCGGCCGCCATATTGGACATGATGCCCGCAAACACGACGGCGTAGGTAACGATGCGCGGCGAGCGGTTAAGCACTAGAGCGCGCATGCTGGCAGACAGTAGCCCTGAGTGTTCGGCCACGCCAACGCCCAGCATGGCGACCAACACGGTACCTAGTGGCGCAAAGCCTGTGAAGTTCGTCACCATCTCGGTCACTAAGCGACGTAAGCCTTCCGCGTTTAGCAGCGAGTTAACCGCGATCCATTCGCCCTCGTTGGCGGGGCGCGGATCAGCCACCGATACACCTAAAGCCCCGGCGATACCGCTGGCAACCACCACAAGCACACATAAAATGGCAAACAGAGTAACGGGATGCGGAAGCAGGTTGCCTAGCCATTCCACACTATCAAGAAAGCGGGTAAAGGCACCGCGCTTTAGATGTTCTTCGCTATTTTTGGAGTTTGTCATAAGTTTTATGTCGTCAGTGAGTGGTTTTTTAGTAAAAAACGCCCAAAGGGGCCTAGTGGCCGACACTACGTTGAAGCATCAGGCGGCGCAAACGGCTTTGCGTATAGCGGGATTTAAAAAATGAAACGCCGCCTGAATAGGCTTCAGGCGGCGTTTATCCACAGGCGGGATGAATTAGCGGGTTTTGCTAGACGCTATGCGCTTTGCGGATACGTAAGGCGAGAAGTAGAAGCTCGATAATGGCAAATAGAATCAGGCTATAGCCTAAAAGCTCTATCACCTCTTCAGCGACATCTTTAAAAATGCGCACGTAGTTGTCTTCAAGCACGGCACGCCAAAAAATCTGGCGTCCATAAAGGCGCGAGAAGATGTAGGTCGTCAGCACGCCGCCCGCAAACAGGCCGAACGAAAAGGTGTTGCTGTAGTGGGCAAACTCAGCGATAAAGCGTCGACGTTGATATACCACCCAGCCAATAGAGGGCAAAATGATTAATGCAACAAGGACCTTCCAGCTATTATCCGCCACAAACTCATCGAAAAAGTAATCCTGCTCGCGGATTAGCGAGGCTGCAACAAAGGCCAGCATAAGCAGAGTGACATTGGGCCATACCTTGAGCACCTGACGAATATAGATCAATAGCCCGCAGCAGCTGGCAAGCGTGAGCGTTTGGGAAAATTCAGTAAAACCCAGCTCGGTAAAGCGTACCGAAGGTAAATACACAGCTTCCAAATAAGCGCCTTGAGCTATGCCGCCAATAAACAGCACATAAAGAGTGGCCCGCAGTAGCGTAATGCGAAAATCAATAGGCCAGTTAGGTGGGGGAAGTTGCATACCTTATCCTTAAGGGTCGAGGGTCACGGTTTTACTGACAGAAACATTCAATTCTGCATGTTCATTATATCGTCACCTTTGTGTGCTCGCACACTACCCTTGTTAATAATCTTTCGACGAATGGACTATAGCGCTGCGCCATCAGCGATAAATGAGAAGTCAGCGCTAAAACCGTTAATTCGTTTGAGTGTTTGGCAACACCTGGGCAATATTGGCCACCAGGTAATCGACCAGCTGGCGAATTTTGGGGGAAAGATGCCGGTGTCGGGGGTAAACCGCCCAAACCGCCGTATCATAATGTTGAAAAGGTTCCAGCACTGCCACCAGCTCACCGCTTGCCAGATGGGGCGCCACGTAATAATCGGGCAGTTGGGCCAAACCTAATCCTTTAAGCGCTGCATCCAGCAGGGCGGGCCCAGAGTTACCGGTCCAGCAGCCTTCTACCCGTACTTCACGGCGCTGGCCGTTTACATCAAACAGCCAGCTTGGCCGTGAACCTACCAGACAGCGATGCTGGCTAAGCTCGGCCAGCGTATGCGGTGGCGGTGTTTGGCGAAAGTAGGCCTGCGAACCCACGACATATTCGCGCCGCTCGCACAGGCGTCGGGCAATTAAGCTAGAGTCCTTTAAAACCCCCATTCGAATAGCGATATCAAAGCCTTCCTCAATTAACTCAACCGGTCGATTAGTAAAATGCATATGCACGTCAAGCTCCGGGTGCAGGCATTGAAAGTTATTAACCAGCGGCGCTATGTAGCGTTCGCCAAACGTTGTTGCAGAAGTGAGCCTTAGCATGCCGCGCGGTTTGGCCTGTAGCTCACTAATGGCTTGTTCTGCATCTTTCAAGCCATCAAACAGGTGTTGGCAGTGCTCAATATATAATGCTCCAGCATCCGTTAAGCGGATCTGGCGCGTGGTACGGTATAAAAGTTGAATGCCCAGCTGGTTCTCAAGCTGGCTTACTAAACGGCTAATATGTGAAGTGGATACTTTAAGATGGCTGGCTGCGGCTGAGAATGTGCCCAGGCGAACCACTTCAATAAAAGCTTCGACGCGATCCCAACGCTGCATGGTTACCCTGTTGTCGGTAAATTGTTGCTCAGTGGCAATAATATTATGAGTATATCCCGCTTTTTCCCTAGCCCCTAGCTGTCTTACACTGGCAGTACCACGGCTATTTAGCTATTCGTTTAGGCGGCCTGGCGCCGTTGCTGTATTGAGGAGTCAACTGATGAAATCACGTGCTGCCGTTGCATTAGAAGCGGGTAAACCTCTAGAGCTGGTTGAAATTGATGTAGAGGGTCCGAAAGCGGGTGAAGTGCTGGTTAAAATGGCGGCTACCAGCGTTTGTCACACCGATGCGTACACGCTTTCAGGCGCTGACCCCGAAGGGCTCTTCCCCTCGGTGCTGGGTCACGAAGGCGCCGGTGTGGTTCAAGAAGTTGGCGAAGGAGTGACCAGTCTTAAGCCCGGTGACCACGTTATTCCGCTGTATACCGCTGAGTGTGGCAAATGTAAGTTCTGTCTTTCCGGCAAAACCAACCTGTGTGGCAGCGTACGCGCGACCCAGGGGAAAGGCGTCATGCCTGACGGCACCTCGCGCTTCTCGCTCGACGGAAAAATGCTCCATCATTATATGGGCACGTCGACATTCAGCGAATACACCGTTCTGCCGGAAGTCTCCCTGGCCGTGGTTTCCAAAGAAGCTCCGATGGATAAAATCTGCCTACTGGGTTGCGGCGTCACCACCGGTATCGGTGCGGTACTCAACACAGCGAAAGTAGAGCCAGGCGCCACTGTCGCTGTATTCGGTTTAGGTGCGATTGGTTTGGCGGTTATCCAGGGCGCAGTGATGGCTAAAGCTGGCCGTATTATTGCGATTGATGTCAACGCGGATAAATTTGAGTTGGCCAAGCAGTTTGGCGCGACCGACTTTGTAAACCCCAAGGATTACAGCGACTCAATTCAGCAAGTCATTGTCGATTTGACCGACGGCGGCGTGGATTACTCGTTTGAATGTATCGGTAACGTTAATGTCATGCGCTCAGCGCTCGAGTGCTGTCATAAAGGCTGGGGCGAATCGATCGTTATCGGCGTTGCCGGTGCGGGCGAAGAAATTTCCACACGTCCCTTCCAGTTAGTGACCGGACGCGTCTGGAAAGGCTCTGCATTTGGCGGCGTTAAGGGACGTAGCGAGCTCCCAGGTTATGTTGAACGTTATATGAACGGTGAAATCAATATTGATGATTTCATTACTCACGATATGCCGTTTGAGAAAATCAACGAAGCGTTTGAGCTGCTGCATGCCGGTAAGAGTATTCGTACCGTCCTGCATTTCTGAGTACTATCTTTTTATAGATCAGCGTTTATAGATTTGCGTTTATAAATTAGTACTTACAGATCAGCGCTGATTGAACATCGCGAATAGTACGTTATTGCTAATCGTATGTTTGTGCTAATCGTATGTTAAAGCGCGGCAGGCAGCTCTGCCGCGCTTCTCTTTTCGCAAGGAGCCTGCCCCATGAGCATGAGTGAAACCTTAGAACTGGTGTCTGCCAACCGTAGTTTTGGTGGCTGGCACAAGCGCTACCGCCACTACTCCCGGGCGCTGGATTGCGATATGGAGTTTGCGGTTTATCTACCGCCTCAAGCCGAGAGCGAACGGGTACCGCTTTTATGGTGGCTGTCCGGGCTTACCTGTAACGACGAAAATTTTATGCAGAAAGCCGGCGCGCAGCGGGTAGCCGCAGAGCTGGGTATTGCCATTGTTTGCCCTGATACCAGCCCGCGTGGCACGGATTTACCGGGTGAACACGATAGCTACGACTTGGGATCGGGGGCAGGGTTTTACGTTAATGCGACCCAGGCTCCCTGGAAGTCGAACTACCGGATGTACGATTATATTATCGAAGAGCTGCCGTCGGTGGTGCGCCAGCATTTTCCGGTTAACGGCCGCGAGTCGATTAGCGGCCATTCGATGGGCGGCCATGGCGCATTGATTCTTGCCTTGCGCCATCCGGGGCGTTTTAGCTCGGTCTCGGCTTTTTCACCGATCGTGAATCCGATGAACTGCCCCTGGGGGCAGAAAGCCTTTACCAGCTATCTGGGGGATGACCCGTCAAGCTGGCGCCAGTATGATGCCTGCGAACTGGTCGCCAACGGCGCATCGCGTCAGCGGCTATTTATCGACCAGGGCGAAGCGGATCAGTTTTTGGAAGAGCAGCTCAAGCCCGAGCGGTTAGAGGCGGTATGTGAAGAACATGATCATCCGCTAACGCTGCGCCGTCAGCCGGGTTACGACCATAGTTACTTCTTTATTGCCTCGTTCATTGAGGACCATCTGCGTTATCATGCGGAACATCTCATGAAGCGTTAAGGATACCGAAATGCTCAATCGCGCGCTGCGCCGCTTTCTTCGTCAGGTATGGCGTCTTGTGTGGCGCGGCGCGCTATTGTTTGCGCTTCTTTCTGTGGCGCTGGTTTTGCTATTTCGTGTTGTTCCACCGCCCGGCTCAATGGTAATGGTGGAGCGCAAAATACAAAGCTGGATCACTAGCGAACCGATTACGATACAACGCCAATGGCGTAGCTGGGACAACCTCTCCAGCAGTGCCAAACTTGCCGTTATTGCTGCGGAAGATCAGCGTTTTCCAGTACACCGTGGCTTTGATCTTGTTGAACTGCGGCGTGCCTGGCAGGCAAGCCAAGACGGCGGTCGCCTGCGTGGGGCGAGTACGCTGAGTCAGCAAACCGCCAAAAACGTTTTCCTATGGAGTGGGCGCAGTTGGACACGAAAAGGCCTAGAGGCCTGGTTTACCCTGCTGGTTGAAACGCTCTGGAGCAAGCAGCGCATTCTTGAGGTCTACCTTAACGTGGCTGAGTGGGATCGCGGGGTGTTTGGCTTGGAAGCCGCCTCACAACACTACTTCGGAGTGTCGGCAAGTGCGCTGTCTGAGCGTCAGGCCAGCCTTTTAGCCGCTATTTTGCCCAGTCCGCGAACCCGTAGCGCCTCGCGTCCAGATGCCCAGGTAGAGCGGCGCAGCCAGTGGATTCGTCAGCAAATGCGTAACCTGGGCGGCGTCGACTATTTAGAACGGATTTAGGTTAATCTGCCGGGGCGGTTTTTTTGGTGCTACGCACCACTATCAACACGCCCGCCAGTGCAATCACCATACCCGCTATGCCTATCAGAGGAAGTCGCTCATCAAACAGCCACCAGGCTTGAAGAGCGGTAACCGGAGGCACTAGGTAGAAAAGACTGGCGACGCGCGATGCTTCGCCTTTTTTGATTAATGCCATGAGCAGTAAAATGGCCGCAATTGATAACACCAGCACCAGCCAGCCCAGGGTAATAATAAACGCGCTGCTCCACTCAATCTGGCGCGTTTCAAATAACATTGCGCCGCCGCCCAGCAGCACGCTTGCTCCAATATATTGAATAATTGTCCCTGAAAGTAACGGCATATGGGTGCAGTAACGCTTTTGATAAAGTGTTCCCAGCGAGATGCCCAGTAGGGCCGCGAAGACACAAAGCAGCGCTTGACCGCCAAATCCTGCAAACAGGGCATCGCCTATCTCAAGCTTGCTGCCCAGCACCAGGCAGATACCGACCAAGCCAAGCACTAAGCCAAGCCATTGGCGTTTGGATAAATGCTCGCCCAATAAGGGCCCCGCACAGGCTGCCGTTAATAGCGGTTGCAGGCCAACAAGCAACGCGGCGAGCCCTGCGGGCATGCCCAGGTAAATGCCGTAAAACACGCCGCCTAAATAGATCCCATGTACCAATATGCCTGACAGCGCAATATGGCCCCATAACGCAAGCGGCGATGGCCACGGGATTCGCATAACAAGTACCAAGGGCACTAATAGCAATCAGAGTGAACGTAAAACGAATGGATAAAAAGCTGAACGGTTCGGCGTAAGGAAGACCAAATTTTGCGCCGATAAACCCAGTACTCCACAAAAGTACAAAAATACCTGGCATTGCTGCTCGGCCTGCCGAAAATCCGTCCATTTTTTTATCTCACTGATATTTATTAATAATTATAGTTCTTAGACAGCTAGTGTAAGCCGTAAAAATTAGCGTTATTGAATTTTTTACATTCTTTTACTTAAAAAATTTGAACCTGTTTTGAATCATCGCGTCACACTTCACACATTCACAACGCGTCAATGAGGTTTCTTTATATGCAACGTTTAACTGCTTTGTTCTCAGCTGCCCTGCTCGCCACTGGTTTAATGGCAACTACTGCCAATGCCCAGCAAACGCAGGATCCGGCTCAAGATCCAATGGCCACCCAACAAGCTGCACCGGCCCAGGATTTTTCTGACGAACAGCTGCAGCAGTTTGCCGATGCTTCCCAAGAAATCGCCGTGATCTCGCAAGAGTTCACACAGCGTCTGCAGGAAGCAGAAGATGAAGCTGCACAACAGGAAGTTCGTGAAGAGGCTAACGACCGCATGATTCAAGTGGTTGAAGACAGCGGCCTTGATGTCGATACCTTTAATGCTATCGGCCAGTCCATTCAGCAAGATCCGGAAATGATGCAACGTGTTCAAGAAATGGCAAGCGAGTCCTAATTTATTAGGTGCGCGGTTATCAAAACTTGGCTTATCAAGTCCAGGCTCACCAACAGGATTGCTAGCCCCGCCTATCGATACTGTCAGTTATCTTAGACCTGCGTAGTGGTTGAAAGATATCATGCAAATGGCGGATAACCGCTCGAAGCCCGGCACATTATGTGTCGGGCTTTTTATCGTCTGCAGGGTTTACGGTGGCAATGAACCCATCCAAACTCTACTAACTTGCTTACCGAGTTCATCTTAGGAGATCGCATGGACGTTGAGCTACTTGAAATACGCCAATTTATGGGCCAGTTTCCTCCCTTTGATGGGCTCTCTGACGAGCTGCTTGATGCTATTGCCGAGCGGGTAGAGGTCAGCTACTTTAAAACCGGCAGCTATATTCTGGTGGTCAACGATGCCATTAATGAATTGTGCTTTATAAGAAGCGGCGCCGTTGAAGTTTATCGTCGCAAGGGCGAGCTTTATAACCGGCTGGGGGAGGGCGATATTTTTGGTCACTTCAGCTTGCTGCGTAACCATAAAGTGCGCTTCCCGGCGCAGGCGATTGAAGACACGCTCATCTACTTTATTCCTAAGGATGTGTTTCAACGGCTATGCGAAGAGGACGATGACTTTGCGGATTTTGTAGAGCTAGAACGCCCACGTCTCGAAACGGCTGCCGAACAGCAAAAAAAATCCAATGACATGATGGTCACGCGAATTCGCAAGTTGGTGACCCGCTATCCGGTCATGGTCGAGGCGACCACCAGCCTTCAGCAGGCAGCCCAGCAGGTCAGCGACGCTCAGGCGTCAGCGGCGATTGTAATTAAGCAGTATGCCGGTAATCCACGTTACAGTTTTCAGGATAGCGAAGGCAAAACGTGGCATATGGTGGGGATTTTTACCGATAGCGACTTTAGAACGCGTGTCGTGGCGGAAGGGCTCTCTCCGCAAACGCCGATTGGCGATGTGGCTTCGCCACACCTGATTACTGTCCAGTCGGATGCCTCGGTATATGAGGCGATGCTCACCATGCTACGCAATAACGTGCACCATTTACCGGTGCTTTACCGCCAACGTCCTGTCGGGGTTGTGCACCTTTCCGATATTATCCGTTATGAAACGCATAGTGGACTTTACCTGGTCAGTAATATTTTTAACCAATCCAGCGTTCAAGGGCTCGCTCGCCTGGCACCAGACGTACGTGCGTCGTTTGTCAGGATGGTGCAGGAAGACGCTAATTCGCAAATGGTGGGTAGTGCGCTTTCAACCATAGGGCGCAGCTTTACCCGGCGCTTATTGGAACTTGCCGAGGCAGAGCTTGGTCCTCCGCCCGTGCCTTACAGCTTTATGGTCAATGGCTCCATGGCGCGCAATGAGCAGAGCATTGTAACTGACCAGGATAATGCGCTCATTTTATCGGATGACTTTGTACCCGAAGAGCATGACGCTTACTTTTATGCGCTCGCCAAGTTTGTCAGTGATGGGTTAAATGCCTGTGGCTATACCTACTGCAAGGGCGACATTATGGCTACCAATATACAGTGGCGTCAGCCGCTGAGCGTATGGAAAGACTATTTTGAAGACTGGATTTCCAATCCCACGCCTAAAAAGCTGCTGCAAAGTTCGATCTTTTTTGATTTAGACAGTACCTATGGAGAGGATCATTTTGTCGAAACCTTGCAGGATTTAATTGCGAGTCGCGCGGCGGAATCTCCGCTGTTTTTGGCGGCAATGGCGCGTAATGCGCTGGGCCGTACGCCACCGCTCGGGTTTTTTCGCACCTTTGTGATGGAAAAAGATGGCAAGCATAATAACTCGATTAACTTGAAGCGGCGGGGCACCGCGCCGATGGTGGACTTGGTTCGCATTCATGCCTTGGCCAGCGGTTCGAAAGCTCAAAATACGTTTCAGCGCTTAAATGACATCAATCATACGCAACTGTTGGCAACCGGGGTCAGCGATAAGTTGAGCTATGCGTTTGAATTTATGTGCATGTCACGTTTACGTCATCAAATGATTGATATTCAGGAAGATCGCACACCGGATAATAATATCGAGCCTGAAAACGTAGATGATAGCGAACGGCATACGCTAAAAGACGCTTTTCAGGTGCTAAGCAACGCTCAGAAGTTTTTGAAATTCCGCTATCCTATGCCTGCACAGCGGCAGAGGACGTAATATGCGAGGTATTCGTCCACGTCAAAAAGTGACCCAGGCCGACTGGGCCGGTTATATGGCGCAGCGCGCGGGCAGTGCAAAAGACGCTGACATCAAGCGATTTTTCTCAACGCCTCTGCCTGAGCCCGATACGCCCATCGCCGACGTGCCCATGGTGGCGCTGGATGTAGAAACCACCGGTTTGGATGAGCGCCGCCATGCGATTGTAAGTATTGGAGTGGTGCCGTTTACGCTTAATCGTATAAAGCTTGCGGAGCGGCGTTACTGGGTCGTTAATCCATCTCGTCCGCTGGCAGAAACCTCCATTACCTTTCACCATATTACCCACTCTGAAGTCGCTGAAGCACCCGACCTGGATGCCGTTCTCAATGAGTTACTGGAAATGCTGGCAGGCCATTTGGTCGTCGTCCACTTTCGCAATATCGAGCGACCTTTTCTAGACGCCGCTATAAAAGCTCGGCGTGGGGAGGGGGTGATGTTTCCGATGATTGATACGATGTCACTTGAAGCAAGAATGCATCGTCAAACACTATGGGCGCGATTTCGACGCTGGGTGGGGCGACCGCCTGTTTCAATACGCTTAAACGCGAGCCGTGAGCGCTATGGTTTACCCAGCTATCAGGGGCATCATGCCCTGACTGATGCGCTAGCGACGGCAGAGCTACTGCAGGCGCAGATTGCAACCCATTACCGGCCAGATACGCCCCTGAAGGATATATGGTGTTAATACCTCACTAGCCAACGCAAAACGGGCAGCCTAAAGGCTGCCCGTTTTAGTCGTACGCGTAGATATATCACACCGCTTTGGGTTCGCTCATCAACCCTTTGATGATCGCGTAGCACGCCACCAGCAAGATAATGGTGAACGGGAACCCGGTGGAAACCGCCATGGTTTGCAGGGCCGTGAGTCCGCCACCCAGCAGCAATGCAATGGCAATGGCGCCTTCGATAATTGCCCAGAACACGCGCTGTGGGGTTGGAGCATCCACTTTGCCGCCCGCCGTGATCGAGTCAATAACGAGAGAGCCTGAGTCGGATGAGGTCACAAAGAACACAATTACCAACAGGATTGCGATGAAGGAAGTGATTTGTGACAGCGGTAACTGCTCCAGCATGATGAACAGCTGCAGGTCAACGCCCGCGTCACGTACTGCGCTAATGCCTTGGCTCACATATTGATCGATTGCCGTGCCGCCAAACGTGGTCATCCAAAGTACCGATACCACTGACGGTATGATAAGTACGGAAATCAAAAACTCTCGAACCGTGCGACCACGTGATACGCGGGCGATAAACATACCAACGTACGGTGACCAGGAAATCCACCAGGCCCAGTAGAAGGCTGTCCAACCTTGGCTAAAGTTGGCATCTTCACGGCCAAAAGGATTTGAGAGCGCAGTGAAATTAGCCGCATAGCTCCATAGATTTTCAAAGAAGCCCGTTGCAATGAACAGGGTCGGGCCTACAGCAATCACAAAGAACAGCAACAGCGCCGCCATGGCGATGTTGATTTTGGAGAGCAGCTGCACGCCCTTATCGACGCCGGCCACGATGGAGGCGATAGCCACTAACGTAATACCGACAATCAACAGGATCATTGTGATGTCGCCTTCCGGCGCACCAAACAGATAGGTTAGACCCGCGGCCGCTTGGCTAGCACCAAGCCCCAAGGAGGTGGCCAAGCCAAAGAGTGAAGCAAATACCGCTAGAATATCAATTACGTGGCCTGGCCACCCCCAAACGCGCTCGCCCAAAATGGGGTAGAACACCGAGCGCATGGAAAGTGGCAAACCCTTATTAAAAGAGAACAGAGCCAGCGAAAGCGCCACGATTGCGTAAATCGCCCAAGGATGAAGGCCCCAGTGGTAAATCGTTGCTGCCATGGCAAGCGACGTCGCAGCTGCAGCATCACCCTCAGCGCCTCCTAACGGTGCCCAGTTGCCACCGTCGAGCGAGGTCCCGAAGTGAGTTAGTGGCTCATTCACACCAAAGAACATCAAGCCAATGCCCATACCCGCAGCAAACAGCATTGAGAACCAACCCATATAGGTATAGTCGGGTTTTGCGTCGGCTCCCCCCAGACGTATTTTACCCAATGGGGAGAAAATCAAACCAATACATAGAATAACGAATATGTTAGCCGCCGCGATAAAGAACCACGATAGGTTGCCGGTCAAGAAGCTGAAAATGGCATCATATATCGGCGAGATAGTGTCTTGCAGCGCCAGTGTTAACACCACGAAGAGCAGCACTATCGCCGCTGAGATACTGAACACCTTGCCATGTAGGTCAAGGTCAAAGCCCATTTTATTGGTCGTGATATTATCCTGACCAATCACGTAATCGGTATCGATCAGGTTTGCCGCCCCTTCGGGGGCAGGTATGCCCTCTGAGACTTGTGGCTCCTCTGGGGAGCGATTGGGCTCTTTTTTATCCACGAGTGCCTCTCCGTTTTGATTAGAAAACACGCGCGTATGCGTCGTGTAGCTTTGCTTAACTATATATTAACAAACGTTGTATTGCTGTTTTACTGGGCTTGTTTTTCGTAGAACTTTTCCTAGAACAAGCGTGCCGGTCACAGCACCTGCTGGGACCGGCACACGCTAGAAGAGCGGTTAGCTATCTAGCCACTGCTCCACGACATTCTGATTATCTTCTACCCATTGCTTGGCATTTTCGTATGGGTCGCTGCCATCTTCCTGATTCATAAGCATGACTTCGCCCATTTGTTCCGGGGTCCATTCAAAGGCATCAAGAATTGCGTAAGCTTCCGGCATATCCTCTGCTAGGCCATTGCGCACAATAGTGTGGATCTGTTCCGCACCGCCAAACACGTTTTCAGGATCTTCAAGGTACTTAAGATCCCAACGCGCGAACATCCAGTGCGGTGTCCAACTGGTGATTACAATGTCTTCTTCGTTATTAATGGCATTGCTAAGTGCGGCCACCATGGTGGCGTCACTGCCGCTACGTAAACGAAGATCAAGATCATAGGTATTTACGACTTCTTCGGTCAGCCCCATCAAGCCTGCACCGGGATCGATACCGATAATCTCGCTGTTAAATATATCTGCATTGTCATTTAGCTCAGCGATCGAATCGACCTCTGTATAGGAGGGGACGACAAGGCCAAGCTTTGTGCCGTCAAGGTTGGCGCCTAAATCCTCAACCTTATCGCCAATACGCTCCATGTATTCAGCATGGGTCGTGGGCAGCCAAGCCGCCACAATGGCATCGGCATCGCTGGTGGAAAGTGCTTGGAACATGGCTGCCGCTGAGAGCGAGGTTAGCTCCACGTTATAGCCTGCCTGTTCAAGCACGGCGGCTATTACGTTAGTGGAGGCTACTTCTGACGACCATTCTACATAGGCAAGATTAATCGTTTCCTGATCTTGCGCCTGGGCAACGCCACCGATGGTCAGTCCAGTACCGGCAATCAGCATTGCCGAGGCTAGGCGGATACGACGATTCAACATTTGGGTTCTCATTCACTTGCTCCCTTTTATAGTAAGTGCCTTTGCAAAAGGCGGTTTCAGCATGGTCGTGAAAATCTAGCTAATCAAGTTATCTGTGTTAACGCATCCTTCAGCCAATCTGCATCGCGGGCTATGGGTTGTCTAGGTTACTTAGACGATCTGCGTAGTGACTGAGTTAAACGATCTAGCAGCATGGCCAGAATAACGACGGCAATACCTGCTTCAAAACCATCGCCTGGGCGCAGTCGCTGAATGGCGCGCCATACTTCGCTACCCAAGCCGTCCGCCCCGATCATCGCTGCAATAACCACCATGGAAAGCGCCAGCATAATCGTCTGGTTGATGCCTGCCATCACGGTGGGTAGCGAGAGCGGCAGCTGCACTTTAAAGAGCTTTTGGCTGCGGGTGGCGCCATACGCATCGGCGGCTTCAATAAGCTCGACAGGCACCTGGCGGATCCCGAGGGTTGTAAAGCGGATGGCCGGCGGCATGGAAAATATGACCGTGGCAAAAATCGCCGAGACAGAACCGATTCCGAAAAAGGGAATCGCCGGGATCAGGTAAACAAACGCAGGCATTGTCTGCATAAAATCAAGCAGCGGCATGATCACCCGATAAAGCCGCTCTGACAAGGCCGCCGCAATACCGACCGGCATCGCAATGACGACGGCAACGAGGGTTGCGATCACCACCAGCGTCAGGGTTTCGATCATGGGGTTCCAGAGCCCCAGGTTCCAGATCAGCGCGAGACCTGCGGCGGCACCAATGGCTAAACGAGGGCCGGCGAGCTTCCAGCAAATCAGGGCGATAATCGCCAGTAACGCCCACTCGGGCAGCCACATTAAACCGTCGTTAAGACTGTTGATGCCGGTTTGTGTAAAGCGTGAAATACCGCGGGTAACCACGGAGTATTCGCTTGTCAGCCAGGTCAGGCCGCCTTCAATCCAACTGCCCAGCGGGATACGAGGAATGTCCATTACTGCTCTCCTGCTCGTGCCAATTCATCCAATACCGCACCTTTCACCACAACGCCTAGCAAGCGTTGTTCTTCATCTACCACGGCGATCGGGAAGCTTTTTTCACTAAACATGGCAAACAGATTCTGCAGCGGCTCCTCGGGGGAGACTTTGCGGAAGTCTTGAGTCAGGTGGCCGGTGATTTTCTCAGCCCCTTCTTTAATCGCGACATTGGCGGCGTCGGCTTCAAGCAAGCCAAGCAAACGGCGGTCTCGATCAGCGACATAGATAGAGTCGATGGCGTGTTCGCGCATGCGGTGTAGCGCTGTGCGTGGGCCGTCGCTCTCGCGTGCAGTGGTGCGCAGCGGGCGCATGGCACTTGCCGCGGTTAAAATTCGTGCGCGGTCGACTCCTTCAATAAAGCGGCGCACATAGTCGTTGGCAGGTTGTGTCAGGATTTCTTCAGGGGTTCCTATCTGAACCACTTCACCGTCTTTAAGCAGTACGATCCGGTCGCCAATATTGAGCGCTTCATCTAAATCATGGGTGATAAAAACCGTCGTTTTCTGCATTTTGGTTTGGAGCTGCAAAAGCTCTTGCTGCATATCTTTGCGGATCAATGGGTCAAGGGCTGAAAACGCCTCATCCATCAACAGCACGCTGGCATCATTCGCTAGTGCACGTGCCAGGCCGACACGCTGCTGCATACCGCCCGATAATTGGTTGGGGTAGGCATTTTCCCAGCCTTCCAGGCCCACTTGTTTAAGCGCACTATGGGCGATTTTTTGGCGTTCAGTCTTATCAATACCGCGGATTTCCAGTCCAAACTCCGCATTCTGGCGAACGGTCCGGTGAGGAAAAAGCGCAAAATTCTGAAAGACCATGGAAAAATGACGACGACGGCACTCTAGTAAGGCCTTTTCTCCCAATGTTGGGATGTTTTCGCCATCAATAACTATTTCACCTTCCGTCGTATCAATCAGGCGGTTAAGGCAGCGAATCAAGGTCGATTTTCCAGAGCCTGACAGGCCCATGATGACGAGTAGCTCGCCCTCATAAACATCAAAAGATATGTTGGAAAGGCCTAATGTCTGGCCGGTTTTTTCCAAAATGTCAGAGCGTTTAAGGCCTTGATCGCGTAGCTCTAAGGCTTTATTAGGTTGTTTACCAAATACCTTGCTTAGACCGCGTACTTTAATTTTGACAGGACGTTGTTCATCCATCGTGATCCCTTTTATTGGTATGAGGCGCTTTGTCTTGGTGCTCTCGTTCAAGGCAGCTTGTTCCTCACATAAAGCAGCTACACAAAGCAGTTATAAGAAAAAAAGAGAATATATTTAGTTATTTATTAAAAATTATTATACATAAATGGGGTGATTGTGTCACAACGCCCCTTTCAACGCGGCTATAAATTGCCACATGTGCCATTTTGTACCCAGTCACACTCTTGCTTTAAGAGAAAGATATTTTTTATAAGTTACTGATATTTTGTGTTTTTTTTATTTAATTATATAGTTGGCCTGCTAGGTGCAATACTTAGGTAGAAGCAAAGCAGAGCAAAATAGAAGGCGATGTTTTGCACAAGTATTAATGGAGGCAGATTCTATGGATAGCCCAGTCAAAGTAAAAATGAAACGTCCGCACATTATGACATTGTGCATGGCAGCCACGGCGGCAAGTGTTCTACTCCTGGCTGGTTGTGGTGACAATGAAGAAGAGATGCCTCCGGCTCAGCAGCCTGAATCTATGGAGCAAGGCGCTCTTGCCCCTGAGCAGGATGCAGCCGTTACTCAAGAGCCCACTGAGTCTTCTCCTATTGAGCAGTCATCAGACGAGGCAAGTTCAGACTCAGCAATGTCTGGCACAGCTACATCAGGTTCGGCAATGGATGAGGAGCCGGTTGTGCCTCAAGAATCCATGCAACCAGAAGATGAAGCGCGTACACAAGACGTGCAAGAGGATCCTGGTTTTGGTGAAGGTACTGACCCCATGCCCGGTGCTAATGAAGAAAACGACGATGAGTTAACCAATAGTCAGTAAGTAGTAAGTGTAATGAGTTAGTAAGTAGTTACCGTTCCCTACGATGATAAGCCGCTTCAGCTGTTCGTTCCCTGCGGCTGCTCCACACGGTTTATCATCCTTCCCCCCGCGCCCGCGGGGGTTTTTTTATCTTTGATTTAATGCTCGTTTAATATCGGCGATAGGCTTGCATCGTCGATAGGCTTGGCTATGTTGATAGGGCGAGTATGGGTTTTGGTTTGTATCCTCAGGACTTATATCCACTGTGATATGCAAAGGAGAGCGACATGGTGACAATGAATAAACGTAGTAGGGATAAGCACCGCATAAAAGCGCTGCTATTAGCGGCTATTGTTGCGTTAAGCACGCTGGGATTGGCTGGTTGTGGCGCTGATGATCCCCCTAATGAAAATGCCCAGCCCGAGCCTGAAGAGCCGCTAAACCAGGGGCCAATGGCCAACGATGATGCAAACGGTTTACCACCTACTGAAGATGGCACCTGATCCATTAACCTGGTCCATTAAGATAAAGGCCAAATTAGCGGT